>JASHQD010000171.1 GCA_030037755.1 Terriglobia bacterium | reverse complement strand
TACCTGGCTAATCTATGACTCAACTGTGGGATAACGATCTGTGAGAGAGATCACCGGGGGCTGTGACGGCGGTGGCACAGCCACTCCTGGCTGTGCTCATGAGGTTCAAGGGAAGAAGAACGCACAGGCAAGAGTGCCTGTGCCGCCATGCCGGCCGTAGGCTAGCGCTCCGGCCTCGAAAAGGATTTCGAAGGTGGGGGCCTCATCTGCGAGACGCCTTAAATTAGCAAATGACGCCGCGATCGATCTCGAAACTTCTCTTGACAAACTGGGCAGAGTGCGCTAGGCTCATCGAAGCTAGAGGAAGTTCCGTGGCATCCCGCCTTCCATACCGCCTGGCGATTCGCGCTGGCAGGATCCTGTCTCTCATGATCGGCACGGCCGCGAGTGAGCACGCCGGCGCGAGTCACACGCAGCAAACCCGCATTTTATGCACGATTTTTGCAAAATCAGTGAATTGGAAGATAAAGATGGGCCCCCCCGGGGGTCGATATGTCTGTCGCAACTGGAGCCCAAATTCGCCGCAAGTATTTCATGGACAGCGAGTTACCTTGTGACGGCAAAAGAAGTGTCCGGAAACGAACCCAGAACGCCGGGAGCGAGCTAAGTGGCACATTCTGAAGGGGAAACGAACAAAACTGGCGATGAAATCGCTCCAAAAAACGAAGCTAAACGAACCTGAGAAATCAGGTTAAAACGACGTTTTTGGGCGTTCGGACTTCCGTGTTCGAACTCTGTCTGAGCTCGGTGGGTGTTTCGGCAAATTGACGAGTGGGCAAATGGCGCATGGTAATGGGCGGGCGCGACCGTCCAGCCGCGAGGAGCGAACTTCGAACTTCGAGGGGAGGGCCGTCATGAGCGCGAAGCGAACAGACGCTGAAAGTTTTTCGGAGCCGAGGAGCAGCCGGCGCGATTTTCTGAAGGGCGCAACCGGCGTGGCGGCGTCGACGGTTGCGGCTGCCCTCGTTCCCGAATCGGCGCACGCCGAACAGCCGGGCCAGGCGCCCCAGCCCGCGAACATGTTGCCGACAGTGGCGCTGAGCGCGCATCGCGTCACGCGATTGCTGGTGGGCGGCAATCCCATCTTCGGCTACTCGCATTTCAATCCGATCCTCGATCGCGAGATGCGCGAGTGGTTCACGGACGAGCGCATCGTGGAGCTGCTCCTCAACTGCGAACGGGCGGGGATCAACACCTGGCAGACGAGCTTCAATTACGACCTGAAGCGGATATTTCCGAAGCTGCGCGACGCCGGCGGCAAAATCCAGTTCATCTGCCTGGCCGCATCGTGGCACTACGACGAAAAGATGGGACGCTCCCCCGAAGAGGTGCTCGATGGAACCATCAAGTGCGCGCAGGCGGCGATGGAACTGAAGCCCATCGGGATCGCCTTTCACGGCTTTGCGACCGATATTCTCTATCGTGCCGGGAAGATCGACCTCGTCAAGAGCTACATCGACCGGGTGCACGACATGGGCGCGGCGGCCGGCATCTCGACCCATAATCCGAAAATCCTCGAGACACTGCACGAGAAGGGATTCGGCAACGACTTTTATATGACGGGACTGCACTACTTGAGCCGGCATCGCGAGGATTGGATCAAGGACATTGGCACGGTTCCGGTGGACGAGGGCTGGATCGCGTCCGACCCGCCAAAGATGGCCGCGGCCGTGCGCCAGGTGGATAAGCCCGCCTTGGTCTACAAGGTGCTCGCGGCGGGCCGCAAATGCGCGTCGGAAGCCGAGAAGCGCGAGGCGATAAAGTGGGCTTACGACAACATCAAGCCGGCCGACGCCACGATCATCGGCATGTATCCGCGCTATTCGGACCAGGCGACGGAGACTGTCAGGATGGTTCGCGAGGCGCTGGCCTGAGACAAATCAGTACGGATGGGCTACACAGTTAACGTACTTTTGAACGCCGCCTGCGCTCGGGTGAGGCTTTGCGCGCCCGCCCGGGCTCCCTTGGCGCCGCCTGGCTTACTTGGTCGACGGCCGCCTGCAGAAATCGCCGGACGGCCTGCCGGTCGAGATCGTTCCCGTCGCGGATGGTGATGTGCCGGATCAATTTGCCCTTGCCGGCCAGCAGCCGATCGGGGTCGGGAAGCAGGGCGCCGCGATTGAAGCCGAGGTTCACGTGCGTGCTGTAGGTAACGATGTGGCAGAAGCCGTCCTTCAGCGGCTTGCCTGTGAAGGAGAAGCCGATCACCGTCGCGTACGTCCTGAGAATCGACTCAACGGCTTCGGGGGCTTCTTCGAGCACGGTTTCCCGCAGCGCCAAAGCCAGCCGCGAGATGTGCGGGTCGTAGGACGCGAGATACCCGAGCAGTACGGGATCCGGTGGCCTGACCATAGCTCCGGCAGTCTAGCACAGTGCGCGATCAGCGCTCGTACTATACTTGCCTATGGACACTCAATCCTCACAGCATCTTCGCGAAGAATTCAATCGCTGGGCGGAAGCCGGACGCGGCGAGGGCATGGAAAACGACCATCTGCCGATCGTCCTGCCCATGCTCGCCATGATGAACCTGCAGGCCGGCGAGCAGGTCCTGGATGTGGGCTGCGGCACGGGCTGGCTTTGCCGGCTGCTTGCCCAGCGTTTGACGCGGGGCGCCGTGGTGGGGATGGATGTCTCCGACGAGATGGTTCGTCGCGCCCAAGCTGCGAGCGAGAGAATCTCGAACGCCTCGTTCACGATGGGCAGCGTGGACACGATCCCGCAGCCGGATGCTCGATTCACGCGCGTGCTCTCGGTGGAATCGGCGTACTACTGGCCGCATCCCGAGGCGGGCCTCAGGGAAATCCACCGCGTGCTCCGGCCGGGCGGCTCGTTCTGGATGCTCATCAACTATTACCGTGACAATCCGTACTGCCATCAGTGGGCGCGGCACTACGCGATTCCTACGCATCTGCTCTCCGCCGGCGAATGGGCCGGATTGTTCCGCGAGGCCGGCTTCGCGGCCGTGAGTCACCGCCGGATTCCCGATCCGACGCCGACGCCGGACGTCTACACGGGACGCTGGTTTCGCGACGCGGAGGAATTGCGCCGGTTTCGCGAGGAAGCCGCTACAGCGCGTCGTTTCGACGCGGGCCTAGGTGCCCGACTTCGCCGCCGCGTCCACCAGCTTCTCGATGGCCGGCGCGATCATGATCAGGAGTTCCGCGCGTGGTTTGCGCGCTCGCGCGATGAACTCCTTCTGGTCGGTCACCCAGGAATCGGGTGCTGGTTTGCCGGAGTTGATGTAATCCAGAGCCTGCAGGCCCGTCGCGGCCAAGGCCGAGACGTCCTCCGCCAGCGGTACGTCCTCCTGAAGCAACGCGGAGCTCTGCATAAGCGGAACCAGCTCGGCCTTGTTGTCGCGCCAGGCCGTGAGCTGCTTGCGGATGGCACCTTGATTCGCGCCCGGGTCGGCCGCAAGTCTCACGAACCGGCGAGCGTTCTCGCTTTCGGGTGGCGTGGAATCGACCAGACGGTTGAGCGGCGTGAGGCTGGTGTATTCGCGCGCTCCTTCGCGGGCGTATCCCTTCACCGGCTCGAGCACGCTGTCGAGCATCTGCAGAGTTGTGGTCGGTTGAAGCTCGGTGAGCCGCTCGAGCATATAAGCGTGTGCCGTATGATGCATGAGACCGATGGAATCGAGCCAGTGGCTGGTCGCGGCCAGGCGCCGGTACATCGAATCCAAGTCCTTCACGTCTTCCGGCGACCACAGCCGCTCCGCGATGGCCGCCATGCGCGGCCAAATCCGCGTGTCCACGCTCTCCGGCGTCACGAATTCGGCCCACATGCAGGCCTCGCCGCCAAGGATGCGCGCCTTCTCGTCCGCAGTGAGATTCGCCGTCGCGCCTTCCATCGGATCCACCTGGTAGTGCTGCGACGCCGGTTGCATCAGGTCGAGATAGTAGCCGGCGGAAAGGATCCCGGTGTAGCCTTGCCGGGCCGCCTCGGCCAACGATCGTGGTCCGCGCCACGATTGAACCACGGCGGTCTTCGGCAATCCGGGCTGCAGCACTTCGTCCCAGCCGATCACCTTTTTGCCGTGCTTCTCTACCAGTTCCACAACGCGCTTGCTGAAATAGCCCTGCAGGTCGCCCGTGTTCTTCAGCCCATGGGCTTTCATGAAAGCTTGAATCTGCGGATTATTCTTCCATTGCTTGCCGTTTACCTCGTCGCCGCCGATATGGAAGTATTCATCCGGGAAGAGTCCGGCCATTTCGCCGATAAAGGCGTCCAGGAACGTGTAGACCGCCTCGTTGGTGGGATCGAAGGAGGGATCGAAAATGCCCCAGTGGCGCTCGATCGAGTAGGGGCCGGCGGCGCTGCCGAGTTCCGGGTATCCGACGAGCATCGCGGTCGAGTGGCCCGGCATGTCGAACTCGGGAACCACGCGGATGCCGCGATCGCGAGCGTAGTCGATCACCTCTTTTACCTGCGCTTGCGTGTAGTAGTAGCCGTCCGACCCGAGTTGCTGCAGCTTGGGGAAGCGCTTGCTCTCCACGCGAAAGCCCTGGTTATCCGACAAGTGCCAGTGGAAGACGTTAAGCTTCACCGCGGCCATGCCGTCGATGTTGCGCTCGACGACCGAGACAGGCATGAAGTGGCGGCTCACGTCCATCATCAGGCCGCGCCAGGCGAATCGCGGATGATCGTGGATGGTGACCGCCGGCGCGCCGAAGCCTTTGTCGTCAAGAGTGACGAGCTCTAGGAAAGTCTCGATCCCTCGCAAGACGCCGACCGGCGTGGTCGCGGAGAGATGCGCGTTCTGCGGCGTGACTTCCAGCGTGTAAGACTCGTCTTCCTTGACGGATTGCACCACCTCTCCGGCACGCTCGCAGGCGATGACGAGCGTAGCCTTCGAAGCATCGGTCTCGAGCTGATCGTTGAACGAAATGCCTGCCTGCTTTGTGAGGCGCTGGAGGAGACGTCCGGCGGCGCGCTGCAAGCGTGGCTCCTGGTAGCCGGTAAGAGCCACGCGGAACGAGCCGTCGATCAAAAGCCGTCCTTGCCCCGGAGTCAGCTCGGTGGGTTGCGGCATCAGGTTGATACCGGAACTGCCATTCGAGGCGGCGGCCTGACCCGCATCCTGCGCGAGCAGCGGCGCATGGGTAGCGAGCACGAGAGCGCAGGCGAAGGCAAGCACGTTGAACACGGAAAGTCGCATGGAGAGCCTCCAAGTTGCTTAAGGGCGATGTTATAACGGCCGGATGGTGTTCGCCAGAACAATCGTGGCTCTCGGTTGAGGGCAGGCTCTTGCAATGGTTTTTACATTTTGATGACAACCGTCCGGGTCGTCCTCGTTACAGTGTTGTGGTACCACCGACTTACGACTTTCATCGGGAGGTTAACAAGATGACCAGAAGCATCCGTCTACTCATTGCGGCGGCGTTACCCGTGGTGGCCCTCGCCCTCACGCCCGGCGCCGCCAGCGCGCAGAGCTACACCGGCGACTGGCCGGCGACGGTGACGCATTCGAAGGGCTCCAATGGCACCTACTGTCTGTCGCTGACCGACAATGGAAGCAACGGCTGGCCGCACAGCGGGCAGGCCACCACGGTCTTGGACGGCACCACGCTTTACGGCACCTTCCAGGTTATCGGTTCGCTCATAACGGTGACCATTCAGTCGTACGGCTCGTATGAAGACGCCGGCCTGGTGTTCGTCGCTCAAGCCAGCAACGGCACCATCGGCAAAGGCGCCTACGATGACGTTTACGACGGGGAAGGGATCGATTCCGGCGCGTTGGCGTTCGGGGCGAAGAATAGCTGCTCCGAATAGGAACGAGCAGAGTCCTACCGCACGCCGCGATGCTGGCCGGGCAGATTTCCTCAACCTACGCACAGCCTGGGCCGGCCACGAACTGCGTCCTGACTGGCCGGCTCCCATAATGCGCCGGGCAGGGCGCTGGGATCATAACAGTGCAGAGTGAGTTGATCCGGCTCTCCGGCGAAGTATTTGCGCAGCGCGTCATTGAAGACCTGATTGTCCTCTATGGCGAGCGCGAAGAGAGTCATGCACGATCGAAACTTCAAATCGTCAGGAAACACGAAGATCTGATGGATCGATAGTGTACTGAAGCGCGCCTGTCCCAACCACGAGATTGCCGATCGCGGAAGGGGCGCGCCGCTTTCAACCTACACGCGCTCGCGGTCGACGCCAAAGATCAAGCCCCGGAGCACCCAGCGCCAGCAGACCCACGGTCGCCGGCTGCGGTTCGGGCGCCGCCTCGATCATCGCCGTGCCGTCCTGTAATTGCCCGGCGCGGATCGGTTGGCCTGGCACATCCTCATAGGCGACACCCGTGAGGCGGGCGTGGATATGCCGATCGCCCCCAATTCCAACGAAGCTAAACCCCGCCCAGCCGTAGTACGTATTACCGCTGACTACAAATCGGAGCCCCAGGAAACGGTCGTTGACGCCGTTGCAACCCGGCCCTGCGAAAGCCCCGCCGCAGAGCTCAGATCCACCTGAAAAGAAGAAAACGTCCGCCATTAGGGCGGCAAGCTTTTGTATGTGGAGAAAGTGCTCCTCCGGCCCGATCCCCGCGCCCCAGGGCAGCGCGATGGCGGAATGGAAATTCCCCAGGGCCCCGGCCCCAGCATTGCCGGCGCCGTCGATTCTCAGTTCCCAACTGCTAAAGCCGGAGCGGGACGAGTGCCCTCTTTCAACGATGTTGAAGTCCACCACCGCGTCGTTGTTGAGGTCCAGGGGTACGGTCCCGGTTTCAATCGTCAGGTTGATGGGCGTGTAAATCACTTTTGCCGCTGCCGGGTGGGCTGCTACCAAGGTTGCGCCTGCTGCTGCCGCATAGGCGAGCAGCCGCTGGTCCAGGCTCCGCCCGACCGTTACTGCTTCTCTGCCTTTCGCTCCCTTTCCAGTTTCAGGCGCTGTCATGGGTTTCGCCCTCCTGTTTGAAAAATCCTTCGGAGATTGCCAATGGAGCAGCCAGTTTAACTCAATCGGCGGTGCCAGGAGCGGTGTCCGGATTTCGATGATGGGACAGACCTTCTGACCAACCGAGTTCGGGACCCAATGCATGCCCCGGCCAGTGTTACAATCCGGGCACAGCCAATTTTGAGGAGCCATATCCGTGCTGCGAATTGCGATTGTAGGCCTGGCACAGACCGGCAAGACGACTCTGTTTCACATCCTGGCGCACGCTCACGGCGCGCAGGCTGCGTCATCGAGGACCGAAACGCACGTGGGCGTAGTGGCGGTGCCCGATTCGCGGCTTGACCGCCTCTCAGCCATGTACAACCCAAAGAAGACGGTGCCCGCTTCCATCGAATATCTCGATACGCCCGGAAGCGTGATCGATCTGTTGCGCTCGGGCGCGCGCGGCGCGGCCAGCATCAAGGAAGTTGACGCGCTGGCGCACGTGGTGCGGGCGTTTCATAACGACGCCGTCCCGGCGCCGAGCGGCGAAGTGAACCCGAAGGCCGATCTCGAAAACACCGACCTGGAGCTGATTCTCTCCGACCTGGCGGTGGTCGAGAAGCGGCTGGAGCGCTTGGAGAAAGACGTCAAGAAGCTGAAGAATCCGGTGTTGGAGCGCGAATTCGAAGCCGTGCAAAAATGCAAAACCGCGCTCGAGCAGCAAATCCCGCTGCGCCAGCTCGAATTCTCCGAAGAAGAACGCAAGCTGATCCGCGGGTTCACCTTTCTCTCGCTCAAACCGATGGTCTACGTTTTGAATCTCGACGAAAGCGACGCCGCGCGCACCGAGGCGGCGGACGAATTCGCCGCCGAAATGGGCCTGGCGCGCAAGCCGCGCACCGCCGTGACGGCCGTCTGCGGCAGAATCGAGGCGGAACTCGCCGAGCTTTCCGACGCCGAGGCCGCCGAGTTCATGCAAAGCTACGGGCTGAAGGAATCGGCCCTGGCGCGATTCATCCGCACCGGGTATCGCCTGCTTGACTTGATCTCGTTCTTCACCGTGGGCGAAGACGAGTGCCGTGCCTGGACGATTCATGCCGGCAGCACGGCGCTTGACGCTGCCGGCGAGATCCACTCCGACATCCAGAAGGGCTTCATTCGCGCCGAGGTGGTCGCCTACGACGATCTGGTCGCTGCGGGGAGCCTGAACGAAGCTAAAGCGCGCGGCCAATTCAAGCTGGAAGGCAAGGAATACGTGGTGCACGACGGGGAAGTGGTACATTTCCGGCATTCGGGATGATTGAGGGATTGGGTGATTGGGTTATCGGGTGATTGAGTCATTGGGCCCTCGGGTCATTGAGTTAATGGACTTGAATGTGGAATCTGAAATTTGCGATCGCCGGGGATACCCCGGTCCAAAAGGGGGACTAATGCTGACGAACCGAGCCGGGAAGCACGCGGTACGGAGCAACCTGAAGGCCGCGCTCCTGAGTGGTCTGATGTGGCCGGCTTTCGTCGGAATCGCAGCCTCCGCATTCGCGTCCGGCCCATCCGCGAAGCCACCTTCGAAGGCGCAGGATCAGGCATCTTCTCGCCCGCACGTCCGCGCTCGCGACCTCGGCGTTCCTTTCGACGGCACTCCCGGTCCGCTCGACGCCATCACGGACGTGAAGGGCGTCGAGGTCGGTTTCACCACTTTGATCTCCGGCGAGGGCAAGCTGGTAGTAGGCCAAGGTCCGGTGCGCACCGGCGTCACGGCCGTCCTGCCGCGAGGAAAAGAGTCAACCGACCAGGTCTTCGCCGGATGGTTCACCGAAAACGGTAACGGCGAGATGACAGGCACCACCTGGGTGGAGGAATCAGGGTTTCTCGAAGGCCCGGTGATGATCACCAATACCCACAGCGTCGGAGTGGTGCGCGACGCGGTGATCCAGTGGCGCGTGAAACATGGCCAGCCGGCGGATTCCGAGTACTGGTGGTCGCTGCCGGTGGTTGCCGAGACGTATGACGGATTTCTGAACGACGTCAACGGCTTCCACGTGAAGCCCGAGGACGCCTGGCACGCTCTCGACAGCGCGCGCGCCGGCCCTGTGCCCGAAGGGAACGTGGGCGGCGGCACGGGCATGGTTTGCTACGAGTTCAAAGGCGGAACCGGGACCGCGTCGCGCACACTTCCTGCGAGCCTTGGAGGCTACACCGTCGGGGTGCTGGTGCAATGCAACTGCGGCGAGCGTGACTTCCTGCGGATCGCGGGCGTGCCGGTGGGCCGCGAGATTCCCGAGCACAAAGTCTGGTCCGAGCGCCGCGATCCGGCGAATTCGTCCGGCGGCGCGGCCTTGGCGCAGGCCGCAGCGGAATCCGCGGCCCGGCGCGACGCGGGCTCGATCATCATCGTGGTGGCTACCGATGCGCCGCTGCTGCCGACGCAGTTGAAGCGCATCGCCCGGCGCGCCACGCTGGGTCTCGCGCGCACGGGTACCATCTCCGGCGACGGCTCCGGCGACATTTTCATCGCCTTCTCCACCGCTAATCCCGGCGCGAGCAAGCCCTCAGGGATTCACCACATCGACATGGTGCCCAACGACCAGTTGGATCCGGTGTTCGAGGCTACGGTAGAGGCCACGGAGGAAGCGGTCGTCAACGCCATGGTGGGCGCCGAAACCATGAGCGGAATCAACGGCAACACGGCCATCGCGCTGCCGCACGACAGGCTGCAGGAGGTACTGAAGAAGTACAACCGGTTGGGACATTGACGATTGGCGATTGCCGATTGCCGATTGAATCCGCGGGCTCACCGCGCAGAGAGTGGCTAGCTTTCGTCGGTCCAGATTTCAGTCGCCGCGTGCGGCAGCTGGTTCTGATCAAGGGCCGTCACTACCAGCGTGTGCGAGGCGCCGATAGTCGCCGACTGGCCGTCGAAGGTGCGATCGTATTGCGCGCTGCCATTCGCCAGCGCATCGTCGCCGATGGTGAAGCCGTCGAACTGGGTGATCACTTCCGAGATCGACTCGCCGCTCGCGGCCGCGACGACGACGTGAACCTGCTGTCCCATGGTCTGGCGCTGGTGTGTGATCGTGATTTGCATGAGATCTCCTTCAGATTCGCCGCAGCCTGTCCTGGAACTGCTCCGGCGTGAGGTCAATTTCGCGAAGCACTTCGCGGATCAGCGGCCTACCAAGGTCTCGCCCCGGATGATTCGGCAATACTGTGGTGCGACCATCAGGATGGCGGTAGAAAAAACGTGGCTGCCTTTCTGTCGAACAGCCTCAAACCCCGGTTGAAACAAAAGCTTCTCCATCTCCCGAAAGCGAACGATCGGGAGACGGCTCAAACCGCCACCTCAATTTGCTGCAGCCCCACGAAGTGCGGGAGATCGTCCAGCGAGCCGTGGTATTCTTCGAGGCAAAGCTCTAACACCTCTTTGAGATTTGCCTGGAGTTCGTCGAGAGACGCAGCTTGGGTGTGGGCTCCGGGGATTCCAGGTACAATGCCGACGTACAGCTTCGACTCAGGATCCCATTCGACGTATGCTGAAAAGCTTCTCACGGTTCACCTCTCCTGCATTTACAGCCGAATTCCTTCAGCGCATCAGGCTGGTGCGCACACTCTCCGGGTTCCTGCGGCTTCACGGCATCGGCTCACTCACGCGTGGTGGTGAGTAAATTCCGAGCGTTGAGGAATCCGGGCTATGGCGGCCCCAAGTTGCTGGCGGGCGACATCGAGTTCATAAGTCTTCTGTAGACTCATCCACAAATCAGGAGTCGTTCCGAAGCAGCGCGCCAGACGCAAGGCGGTGTCAGTGGAGATCATTCGCCGGCCTGCGATGATCTGCGAGATCGGGTTGGGCGGCACGCCGAGAATATGCGAGAGAGCGGCCGCCGAAACACCGATCGCTCTCAATTTGTCGGCAAGGATCTCGCCGGGATGGATAGTAGTGCGTGCCATGATCGCAACGTTCTATTCTACGTAGTTCTGGACTGTCTGCGTCTTATGCGAAAAATGACAGCAGCCACGGTTCCGATGCCGGCGAGCACTGGCGGCACCGGACCCAGACTCTCGTCTCTGGGCTCGAAGAAATCCGTGAGCGCGTTCCTTTCTGGGTGACTGGGATCGTAAAACACGCGCACTGCCTGACCCACCTGAGGTTCGTTTCTGGGGCTGTCCCACCCGGCATAAATCTTACCATTAACGTGAAACGTGTAGCCCGTACCGATCGTGATTGGCCGGTTCGTGCGCAGTGATTGTTCCGAGCGCGCTTTGTTCCCTCTTAGCAACGCTTCGATCCACAGCCCAGTCATGCACCGAAAGGCCCAGCCCGCAGGCCCACGGCACTGTTATCAGCAGATACCACCAGGGTGGACCACTCCACGTCAAGCTCATTGCCTCTAAAACCTGGACGGCCTCACTTCGGCCGGACAAACTCCATCGGACGCGCCTCCGTCCAGGGATGGTATTCGTTCTCGAACCGGATTCGATCCTCGGTAGGCGGATGCGTGTACAGCCAAAAGACCTTGAGCGGGCTCGGATCCGGTTGCGCCAGATCGATCACGCCCAGAATCTGCTCGGCGCGCGCCGCGGCTGCGTTCGGGTCCGGTACCACGCCGTACGCGACCTCGAGCCCATACTGATCCGCCTGGTGCTCGTAGTGGCGCGAGATTCCGTTCAGAAGCGGCGAAGCGAAAAACGCCACCACGGTGAGCACCAGCATGACGAGAGGAAGCGTCGCGAGATCGCTTTGTCCTTCAAGCCCGGTACGCGAGCCGAATCGACGAACGAGCGCGTGAAATATCAAGTAGCCCAGGTAGAAGATTCCGAGCAGCACGCACTCGTCCAGCGCAAATTCCTTGGGAATGTGATGCAGCACGTAATGGCCGGTCTCGTGTCCCAGGACAAGCAGAGCCTCGTCCGGAGTCAGCGCTTGAAGAGTAGTGTCCCACACCACCACCCGCTTGCTCGCGCCGAAACCCGACACATAAGCGTTCAAGGCCGTGGTCTTGCTGCTGGCGTTCATCAGGAACATGCGCGACGGCGGGATTTCGAGGCCGGCGTGCCCGAGCATGGTCTCGATACGCTGGACCAGCGCGGGCTGGGTATCGGCGAGCGGCGTGAACTTGTAGAAAAGCGGCTCCACAATCCACGGCTCGATGAACATCACGAATAGAGCGAGCGGAATCGTCGCGAGCCAGAAGTAAACCCACCAGAGACGCGGGCTCCGCCGGACCACGGCGTAGAACACTGCCATCAATACCACGCTGGCGACGATGGAAAGCGCCAGCGTCTTGCCCCAATCGCCCAACCAGGAGGCGAACGTCTGGGTGGACAGGCCGAACCGGCGCTCGAGCACGTATCCGGCGTAGTAATCGAGCGGCAGATTGATCAGCATGGTGGCGGCGACGAAGATCGGGGCGATCACCAGGCACTTGAGAATCAGCCGGCAGGAGACGCGTCGCGCGAGATCGCGCAGCGCCACGCCGAACCGGCTGAGCCAGAACACCAGATTGATCGCGATGGCGAGCAGCAGATCGGCGACGAAGGTCACATCGCCGATGCGCGCCCAGGCTTCGGCGCGAGTGCGTTGCTCCGGCGTGAGCGTGAAGTGTTGCGGAGCGGCCTCGCTCGAAGCCGTTGGTTGCGGCCGCTGCTGCGGAGCCTGCTGCGCGCGAGCGTCGCCCAACGCAGCGACGAACACAATCAGTGAGACGATCGCGCGAAGCGTGTTGGTCCGGGCTTTATTCACGATCCCCCATGTGAGATTCGTCCTGGCGTGGATTTGTCTGGTGGCAAGTGGCAAGTGACGAGTGGCAAGAACCACCGGCGTGTCTTGTCACTTGCTGCTTGCGCTGCTTGCCACTTCTTAATTGACCCGCGGCTTCATGCCCGCGTCATGAAAATCGGAAGACCCAGTTTCTGCGCGTAGATCGGACGACAGCGCTTGGTGTTATACATGGTCTCGATGTCCACTTTGCGCGGTCCCAACTCCGGATCGGGAATGGAGACCGCCGCGTAGCAGCCCTGGTTGATGGCCATCATCAGGCCATGTTCACCCTTCTCGACGCAGTCCATGGCCATGCCGGCGAACGTCGAAGCGACCAACTTGTCCACAAAGTCGGGACTGCCGCTGCGCAGATCGTAAGTAAGATCGCTGACGATCGTCTCTTCGCCGGTGGCCTTCTTGATCTCGTCGCTCAGGTCCTCGCCCACGTTGGCCTTTTTGCGATGCCCGAAAGCGTCTGCCTCGCCGTACTCGCGGATCTGGTAGCCCTCCCACTGCGCCCCCTCGGAGACGATCGCCAGCGCATAATTGCTGGGATTGAAGCGCTTGTCTTTCATCAGCAGCTGAATGAAGTGGTTCAGGTCGAACTTGTACTCGGGAATGCAGCAGCGGATCGAGGTAACGTAGGCGGTGTAGAGCGCCGTGTAGCCGGCGTCGCGCCCAAAGATGCGGAAGATTCCGATGCGCTCGTGCGATCCCACCGTGGTGCGCTGCCGGTCGATGGCCTCCATGGCGCGCGTGATGGCGGTCGAGAATCCGATGCAGTACTCGGTGCCCTGCACGTCGTTGTCCATGGTTTTGGGGATGGCCAGCACGTTCACGCCTTCCTTGTCGAGCCTCGCCGCGTAGCTGAGCGTGTCATCGCCGCCGATTGCGATCAGGTAATCGAGGCCCAGGATCGCGATGTTCCTGAGCACCTGGGGCGTAAGGTCATACACGCCCGGCTTTTCACCCGATTTTCCGCCTTCGCCCG
>JASHQD010000170.1 GCA_030037755.1 Terriglobia bacterium | reverse complement strand
TCGCCGGTCTTGTCGCCGCCGAGGAGGCCGAGGCTGTGAATGGCTTCGCGCTGCAATTCGGGATTGCGCTCGGTGCGCACCACCTCCAGCAGCTTCTGGGAATTCCCGCTCAGAAACAGGGCGTGAAGAATCGCCTTTTTCGCCTCGATCGAGGACTCCTGCTGATACAGCTGCCAGAGCTGGTCGTTGGCGCCGAGCAGGCCAAGTTGATGGATGGCGTCGATCCGCAGGTCAGGATTGGTTTCACTCTTGGCGGCCGTCAGCAGCCGGTCACGATCGCCGGCGAGCATGAAGTCATGCAGAATTGCACGCCTGACGTCTGGATTGCCGGTCGAGCTGTAGATCTCGGCCAGTGTCTGCCGGCTGTCTTTGCCGCCGAAGAGCGCCAGGTCGTCGAGCGCTTTCTTCTGTAATTCCGGCGATGATCCTCCGCGCGCAATCTGGCCGAGCACCTGCCGGGCCTGGGGCGAGTTGCTCTGGCTCAGCACAAAGAGGGCGCGATCCCTCAGCTTCTCCGGTTGAGAGCTTTGGAGAAACTTCTGCAGAATGGGAATTGCCTTCTCGGGATCGGAGTTCATCAGGCCGTTGAGCGCCAGCAGCTTCAGGTCCTCGTCCGGCTGGTCCTGCACCTGGACGCTCTCGCCGCTGTCCTGCTTCATCTGGATGCGCAGGGCGAGCGCCTCTTTCATCCAGCGGCTCTGCGGATAATCCTTTCTCAAAGCAGCCAGAGTGGACAGCGCCGCCGCACGATCGCCGAGCTTTTGCAGGGCGTACGCCTTCCAGTAAAAGGCCTCGTCCGCGTGATCGCCGTGCCGCTGGGCAAGCTCGCCGAACTTGTCAACGGCGGTCTGCCACTGATGATCGTCCAGCGCCTGTGTGCCTGCCTTGTAGAGCGCGTCTGTCTGGGAATCGTCGGCGAACGCACTTCCGGCGCCCTCGGCCCCGGCCGGAGATACCGCGGCGGAATCCGACGCCGACCAGCTCGCCCCGGGACTGACCGCGGCACTCTGGCGGCTCCAGGCGCTCGGCGGCACGCTGAAGATCAACACTGCCAAAATCCCAGCCAGCGTGTAACGGCTCATATTTGAGATGTAACTTCGCATTTGTGTTTCTCCCCTATTCTTTCGGCCCGAAGCGTCTTGAAATGGTGAATTGTAAAAACAGAGTCGTCGTGACGACAATTCGTCATTCACCATTCACCATTTACAATTCACCATTCCCTCCAAGACGCCTTGTGCCTCCGTCATAACATCAGTCCTGCACATTGCCCGACCCCTGCCTTGCCGGAGCGGGCTTCAGACGCTGCTCGATTCCCGAATCCACCACCTGCAGCTTGAAGAGCAATCCCGGACCTTCGATCCGGCTGCGCAGATCCGCAAGCTGGGCGCGCGAAACCTCGGACGGGCTGTGCGCGACTGTCAGCAGCACGCGATTGAGATCGTCGAGCAGATTGGAGATGCCCGTCTCGCCGGCCTGCTGCGCCGCCTGTTCGTAAAGACGGCTGCCTGCCGCCAGTTCCTCTGCCTGCTCGCGCTGTACGGAGATGTCAATCTTCCGGCCGCCACCTTCGCCCGCATTCTCAAGCTCCATGAGCAGGATTTCCGAGCGCTCCATGTGATCGGCCACCGCCGCCAGCAGTACGCGGTCGCGCGATTGAGCCGGGATCGGAGCAGAACTGGCGGTAGTTGGCGCCGGCGCTTCATGACGCGGCCAGAATCGGCCCGCGAGGAACGCCGCCACCAGGAGCGCTGCCAGGGCGCCACCCAGCGCCAGCCGCGGCCAGGTGAAGATGTCGAACCAGCGGGATCGTGGCTTCTCTGGGGCAGGCATCCTGCCTGCATGTTCGGAAAATGCAGGCTGGAAGCCCGCGCTCCGGTTCTTCAGGCGTGGAGCGAGGCGCTCCCACACTTCCTGCCCATAGCTCTCCGCGCGCTCCGGAATCGGGACGCTGCTGACGGCGGTGAGCGTCCGCGCGAGCGCATCGTACTCAGACCGGCATTGGCCACAGGCGGCAAGGTGCGCCTCGATTTCAGCGCGGCCGCTGGCGTTGTCCGGCTCGCCGTAGTAGTAGAGGATCAGTCGCTCGGAATCGAGATGTTTCATTCGATCACTCTCACCATTGCTTCGGAGGGAAGTCTGAAGTGAAGTATGAAGTATGAAGTTTGAAACGGCCTTTATACTTCAGCACTCATATTTCAGCTTTCATACTTCAGCCTTCATACTTCACACTTCATATTCGCGACTTGCTACTCGCTATTCGCCGCTCCCACTCCCGCTCCCGCCTCGAAATCACGAAATCATCGGTTCCAATTCCTTGCGCAGCTTCCGGACCGCCCGGAAGATGCTGTTCTTGGCCGCGTCCGCGCGCACGCCCATGGTGCGGCTGATGTCTTCGATCGACATCTCTTCGAAATGGCGCAGAACAAATGCCGCGCGTTCCTTGGGAGCGAGACCCGCCAGGACGGCCGCAACTTTCTCCTGCACTTCCGCGCCAAACAAGAGGCGGTCGGGCGCGGGATCCTCGGCGGGCAGCGGACGGGTCCCGTCGGCGCCCACGGTATCGATCTCTTCGCGGCCCGTGTCGTGCCGCCGGCGCACGCGCAGGAAGTCAAGGGCGCAATTCACTGCCACCCTATGCAGCCAGGTGCCGAAATTCGCCCGGCTCTCGAATTGCCGCAAACGCTGATGAGCCCGCAAAAAAGCCTCCTGGACCACGTCTTCGGCGTCCTGTTCGTTCCCTGTCATACGGAACGCCAGACGGAAGATGGCACGGCTGTGCCGCTCCACGAGCGACCGGAAGGCGTCTTCGTCGCCGGCCTGCGCCAGCGCCACTGCCGCTTCGTCAGCCTGTTCCATCCATCACCTTAGACCACGCTTCGGGGGGCGCGGTTAGTTCGGAAAAGCAGTCGAAGGTCGAAAGTCAAAGGTCGACGCCAGCCTTCGTCCAGTTGCGGATTGGGGAGGAGAGGGAGTCGGGAATGGGAGTCGGGAATGGGGCGAGCAGCGAATGGCAAGTGGCGAGTAAGGGGCGCTGCAAAT
>JASHQD010000169.1 GCA_030037755.1 Terriglobia bacterium | reverse complement strand
TATTTCAGAAGCAAAGCGGCCATGGGTTGGGAATTCTGTGGTTCTCTGTCGTCGTGGTGCGATGCCAGAAATCGTTTTCTCGGCCTTCGATTCGAGTTGGACGGCGTCGTTCACTGGGGTTGGGCGGAATTGAGCCTGAAGTCCGTTCGGGGCACTTCCCTGAGAGTTCACCTGGAGGGCTACGCTTATGACACCGTACCGGGCCAGAAGATCAGGGCCGGCCAGAGGGATGAGGACGAGCCGGAAGCTGCCTTGGGCTCTCTAGGCGCTCTGGCGCTTGGATTTCCCGGGCTTGCTCTCTGGCGTCAAAATTCTGCCCGCTGACTCTCGATTGCCCTCAGAGGCTCGGCGTAGATTCGACCTCAGCGTCTGGAGCGCAACTGCTCGCAGGGGGATGCGATGCCGAATGGCGGATCCGATTGCTGCCTCACGTGCTGGTTCAACGCCAGGAACAAAGGTAAGGCAGGCTACGCCGCGCTCGCGCATTCAGATTGCTCGGAGCCGGCCTCCTGCACGATCCGCAACCTGCCCATCGCGGATCCATCCTACACTTACTGCGCCAATCACCCGCATCGCCGGCCGGAACGCGACCCCATCCCCATCGGTCCGGTTTTCACGGGCGAGGAGCGGACGCTTTGGCAGCAGTCGCCTGACACGGAAGAGGTCCGCCAACACTTGCTGAGCTTGCTGGCGGCTATGATCGAGCAGCCGGCAGTGGAGTACCCGATCGGGTTCTACCTCGACGACGTGGTTGTCTAGCAGCTCGGTGAATTTCGGGAGCCGCGAGCCGTTGAAGGCCTGCGGCGTGTCGCGGCATTCAACCCCGGGGCCAAGAACCCCAGGCCTCGTCGCAGTCGGGGGAACCTGGTGGCACTCGCGCGCGAAGCGTTGGCCAGGATTGAAGGTGGGGCGACAGAAGCACGGGAGGCACGTCCAGCGCGGCCAGAGAGGAAGTGGTGGCAGTTCTGGAAGCTACCGGGATCTTGAAGGGTGAAGGTTGTCGGCGCTTCCAGTTAAGACGATGGCATGAGCAGGAATGCGGGGTGGCGAGAATCCGAGAAGTAGATCAAACGGCTCGAACGGCGCCCAATTGTCCACAAGACCGCTCCCTCCGGCATCGTGAAGATCAACGGATTTTGAGCAGGCAATTCGGCGTGGGGGAGCGGATGGTCACCCGGAGGGTCGCTCATAACGCTCCCTGTTCACCGTACCCGCTGGCGGCCCTCACGACCTCCTCAACTCTTCCACTCCGAAGCGCTTCGATTGGGGTCTTATCACCAAGTCTTTCGTGGGGATTTGTGAAGAACCTGAGCTGCATCCAGGAATCGAGAGCACTCAGATTCTTCAAGACCGGTTCCAACCCGTCGAGGGTCTTTCCGTCCTCAAACTGAAAGCCGGGGTAACTATACCCGCGTCTGCCTTGGGTCAGCGCAAGAAGTCGATTGGCGACTCGTCGACCCCGGCGTCCCCGGGGCGTCTCGGATTCTTCGAGATTGCTCACGTGCCTCAAGCTTTCGCCGTCGCAACCCTGATTTCGCAGAAACTCACAGAAGCGGTTGCATTAGCCGGAGTCCGGATGTATTGTGTCGGTCAGGCCGGAGGGAGACCGACCGCAGGAATCCGAGCGGCGGTTTGAGCGCGGAGAGAGCGGAACAGCACAGCGCGCGAAAATGTCTGACGGCGTATCCTTGCCGTCTCGCGGCGCAGTGCCCGCACATCGCGGAATTCTTATGGGAGCCATGTCGCCAGCCGCTGATTCCGTTGCCGGCCGGACTTCTGCGCCGGCGCTCGATCGGACGGCGCGTGGTCCGCGGCACCCGGCTCTGGTTCGCGTGACACACTGGCTCCTGGCATTATCGTTCCTCGCCCTGCTGGTTACCGGATTAGAGATTCTGCTCTCGCACCCGCGCTTTTATTGGGGCGAGACCGGCAACGTGAACATGCGTCCCTTGTTCAAGCTGCCAGTGCCATCCTCGCGGGACACCGTCCCCACCGGCTACGGCTATGTGCTGCCGGACCAGAACGGCTGGAGCCGCTATCTCCATTTCGAAGCCGCATGGTTCGCGGTGTTGACCGGCCTGGTCTATTTCGCCTTCGGATTATTCCAGGGACATTTCTGGCGCAATCTGGTTCCCACGGCTGCCGATCTCTCCGCAAAGCGGCTCGCGAAGACCGTTGCGAATCATCTGCGCTTCAGGCGGCCCGGAGAGGAAGAAGCCTGGTCCTATAACGTCGTGCAGCGGCTGACGTATCTGCTTGTGGTCTTCGTTCTTTTTCCGCTGATCGTCTGGACCGGCCTGGCGTTGTCGCCGACTGTCGAGGGTGCGTTTCCCGCCGCGGTCGCCGTCCTGGGCGGACGGCAATCGGCGCGCACCCTGCACTTTTTCGTCACCATACTGCTGGTACTCTTCGTTCTGGTTCACATCTTCATGGTTTATCGCGCGGGATTCCGGAAGCGAGTGGGAGCGATGATCACCGGCCGCGCTTCGCAATCTCAGGAGAAAGCATGAGCGGAATTTCACGACGGAAGCTCATTACGACGGGCCTGGCAACCGCCGCAGGCGCGTCAGGGCTGGCCGTGGCGGGGAAGCTCGCCGCGCGTTACGGGCTGATCCCGCCGGACTCAGGCGTCCTCTACGGGGCTGGCGAAACCTTGACTTATGCGGCGCAGCGCGTGTTGACGAGGCACTCGATGGCGCGCGAGTTTTCGCGCGCCGAGATCTCGAAAGAGCCCTTCGCGAACGAAGTCGCTCCGCTCGGTGCAGAGTTTCAGCGCCTGCAGCAGGGATCATTTGCGGAGTGGCGCCTCGTTGTCGACGGCATGGTCGCCCGGCCGCGATCGTTCTCGGTTGCGGAAATCAAAAGCTATCCTCGTCGCAGCCAGATCACCTTCGTGGCCTGCGAAGAAGGCTGGTCGTACATCGCCGAATGGATCGGCACGCCGCTCTCGCACATCCTCGACGCCGCCGGCGCGCTTCCCCAGGTCCGATACATTGTCTATCGCTCCTTCCAGCCCGACTGGTGGGAGAGCATCGACATGTCCGATGCGCTGCACCCGCAGACGTTCGTCGCCTACGGCATGAACGGCGGCGATCTTCCCATCGGATTCGGCGGGCCTCTTCGCCTGCGGGTTCCGCGGCAGCTCGGCTACAAGAGCGTGAAGTACATCACGCGTCTCACCGCGACCGACGATCTCAAACACTTCGGCAAGGGCCTGGGTTCGGCGTCTCCGGAAGGCGGGTACGCGTGGTACGCCGGCATCTGAGGGCGCAGGTCACAGCTGCTGATTACGTCCCAGAGCTTATTCGAAACGTCAAGTTTGTGACGCGAGCGCTTGACAGCGGTCGTCACAAACGCTAGCATTTTGGTTGGCCCAAAACGGGCGTCCTTCACGCTCCCGCCGCTCCCCGTTCACGCGCTCGTTCTGATCTGCTCATCTCGCTGACCACGAAAGTCAATGGCCGAAGTCCACTCCATCGGCAGCAACCATCGGCAACGCCGGTTTCTCAGCAGGAGGAATGGCGGTCCGGCTGAATCGCAGGCCGTAGTTCGTTTTGCGGACTTTGAGGCGGACCTGGTGACCGGCGAACTGTTCCGGGGCAAAAAGAAGATACGTCTCCAGGAAAAACCGTTTCAGGTTCTGCGGGCGCTGATCGAATGCCCGGGGCAACTGGTGAGCAACGAGGAGTTACGGCGCCGGCTGTGGTCGAGCAACGTCTTCGTGGATTTCGACCGCGGGCTCAAAACCGCGATGAGCAAGCTGCGTCGCGCTCTGGGCGATTCCGGCTCGCACCCGCGGCTGGTGGAGACCCTGCCGCGGCGCGGATACCGGCTCGTGGTGCCTCTCACCGGTCCTCGTAACCACCACGAAGAGACCGCGCCCCAACCCCAACGCCTCAAGCTGGCTGTGCTGCCGTTTGACAATCTCAGCGCCGACTCGGGCCTGGAGTACTTCAGCGACGGCATGACCCAGGAGATTATCTTCCATCTGGCGCGCCTGCATCCGCGCCGGCTGGGCGTGATCGCCAGGACGTCGGCCATGCGCTACAAGCACGCGGGCAAGACGGTCGAGCAGATCGGCAGCGAACTGGGCGTCGATCATGTGCTGGAAGGCAGTGTGCGCCGGGCCGGGAAACGCGTAAGAATCACCACGCAGCTCATCCAGGTGGGGGACCAGACGCCGCTCTGGCTGGAAATTTACGACCACGAATTTCGCGATGTCCTGGCGCTGCAAAGCCGAGTTGCCGAGGCTATCGCTCGGGAAATCAAATCCAACTTCACGTTGCAGGATTAGTCCGCTCGACGGCAGATCGGGCAAGTTTTTTCCGCTTGACGCCGAGTTTACGAGAAGTTTACGCGCCGGAGATTGCCCGCCCGCGAGAGTGAGCGTAATCTGGCTCCTCCATCCTGAGGGGGATTGGCCGTGTTCGCAAGGCAGGGGCGATACCGGGGGGTTCCGTGCCCGCAACGTGCGTAACAGCACGCGGTGACCGTCAGCGGCTTACACCTCGTCTCTCGGCTCTTGCCATGGCTCCCTGAAACCCTGGTCACTTTCTAGTCCGCAATCGGCGGCACTTTGTCGTTGTACCGCTGGATCCACTGTCAATCCGGCGTCGACGCGCTGCTGTGCCTGGCGCTTAGCACGATCGATCCACCCCAACTCAGTGAAGGAGCGCTATGAAGAGACACCTGCGTTCAACACCTCGCACTTATATCGCAATCCTGCTAATCGCCGGCCCGTTGGTCCTTCTGACAGGAATGAGAACGCGCCCGGAAGAATCGGAGCACGGCGCGCCGGAAGATCCGCTCGCGCGCAGCGAGTGGTTCCGTACGCAACGGGCCTATCCGTATCAGCACATCCCCGCCGGAGCCCGCCTCCGGTCAATGGAACAACTCAACGAGATGATTCAGACCGAATCGGAGACCGTCGGTGTTGGCGGCGTGATGTCTTCGGTGACGTGGGCACTGGTCGGCCCCGAGCCCACGAATACGGGCTACGCTTACCCCACAACCTCCGGACGCGTAACCGCTCTTGCGGTTGATCCCACAACTTCAAGCACTGTCTATGCCGGCGGCGCGGACGGGGGCGTCTGGAAGACCACAAATTCAGGCACGACGTGGACGCCGATGACCGATGGCCAGTCTTCACTCTCGATCGGTTCCATCGCCATTGCTCCCTCGAACCACGAGGTTATATACGTCGGCACCGGCGAGGAGAACTTCAACTCCGATGGATACGCCGGGGTTGGGATTCTAAAGTCGACGAACGCCGGAAGCAGCTGGACGCTGACCACGGGTCCGTTCAACAGCATTGACATCGGTTCATTGGCCGTTCACCCGACCAATGATGATGTCGTTTTGGCGGCCACCACGAACGGAGTCTACCTCACCACGAACGGCGGTAGCAGCTGGACGCAAGTCATATCGGGAACGGCGACCGCCGTGGTTTTCAATCCGTCGAACGGCAACACGGCTTATGCCGCCGTCGAAAACGAAGGTGTTTACGTTTCCACGAATGAAGGTTCGAGTTGGACGACGGATAACGGCAGCGGAAGTACCGGGCTGCCTACCAGCGACTTGGGCCGGATTGCGCTGGCGATCGCTCCCTCCAGCACGTCCACGCTATGGGCTTCCATCGGCAACTCATCGAATGGCAACCTCCTGGGCCTCTACAAAAGTACCAACGGCGGATCGTCCTGGACGAAGGAATCGGTCACCGATTACTGCACGCCCCAGTGCTGGTACGACAACGTCGTCGCCGTCGACCCCGGAAATGCAAGCGTGGTCTACGCCGGTGGATCGGAGGACAACGGGACGCTATTCCAGACAACGAACGGTGGCAGCTCCTGGACCAACGTCACTCTCGGCTCGAACCTCGTGGAACTGCATGAAGACCATCACGCGCTGGCGTTCTCGGAGTCGGGCGGAGTCCTTTATGTTGGAAATGACGGCGGCGTCTGGAGCAACAGCTCGCCGGCTTCGTCAACGGTGAACTGGACGAATCTGAACAGCACCCTGGCGATCACCCAGTTCTATTCAGGACTGTCAATTGGGGCCAGCGATCCCAATCTGGCTTATGGCGGAACGCAGGACAACGGAGTCCAGCAGTATGAAGGAACCATCGCCTGGAACTATGCCTGGTGCGGCGACGCCGGCTGGACTGCGCTTGACTTTACAAACTCCAACAACGTCTATGCAAGCTGCGCGCAATACGACGTGGAAAAGTCGACCGAAGGAGGGTTGGTGGGAAGCTGGTATCCCGCGACTTCGGGAATCAGCACGGGCGACCGGTCGCAATTCATTCCGCCACTGGTCATGGATCCCGTAACCTCTGAGACCCTGTATTTCGGCACCTACCGCATTTACCAGACGACGAACGGCGCGGAATCGTGGCAGGCTATTTCCTCTGACTTGACCAGCGGCGGCTCCGCGACAGTCACGGCCATTGGGGTGTCGCCGGCGAATAACAAGATCGTGTACGCCGGAACCAGCAACGGCTACGTCCAGATGACCAGCAATGCCGGGTCCGGCGCCACCTGGACGAATGTCAGCTCCGGCCTGCCCAATCAGTCCGTCACTCAGGTGGTCCCGGGTCTGGAGAATTCCAGCTACGTCTATGTCACGTTTTCGGGATTTCCATCGGGGAGCGGCCAGCACATTTACCGCAGTACAAACAACGGATCGAGTTGGACCGATATCAGCAAGGGTCTTCCAAACAGTCCCGTGAACGACCTCGTGATTGATCCGACGTACACGAGCACTCTCTATGCGGCGATGGACGTCGGGGTGTATTACAGCACCAATTCCGGCAGCACCTGGACAACGCTGATCAATGGTCTGCCCAACTCCGCCGTTCTGGCGTTGAGAATGTACAAGCCCACCCGCACGCTGTGGGCAGCGACGCACGGCCGTGGGGTGTGGAACATCAGCGTCTCATCGATTGAATGAGGCAAAGCCGGGAATGAATGGAAGGCCGGTCTGGCTGCCAGGCTGTCGTCAAGGGACGGGCCGGCGGCTGGACGGCCGCTGTTCTTCAGGCGGGTGTTTCAGCAAAGACCGGCGGTTTTATACCGCCGCGAAGGAATGTGTGCCCTGAAATACAAGCAGGGCGGCCGAGAGCATTGTCGGTCCGCCCGCCATTTGGGCTGGAGATTGTGTGCGGCAACGGAGAGGCGTTTTTCACGCCTTTGCTCGTCGCCTCATGTAGACGGTCAGTGCGCACAGGCCTGATCCCAACAGGAAGAGCGCGCTCGGCTCAGGGACCGGAGGACCATTTGGTCCGGGGCTCACGACCAGATCGCCGCTGGCAACCACGCCATTGAGCCCGCCCATGCATCCGTCATAGAAGCCAGCCGAGCAGACCAGGATCGCGTCCAGGCTGCCGGTGACATTATCAGAGGTCCATCCGAAGTAGCTTGCGACCCCGGGATTGACAGTACCCGTCAGATCGAATCCATCGAAGCTGAGGTTTCCACTGGATGTGTAGGCGACTTCTCCCTGTTGGAATTGGCCAGTGAAAAGGGTCACCGTCGAACAACCACTGCCGCTCCCCGGCAGGCAACCCGTAACCGTAATGCTGGCGGGATTGCTGGGCCCGAAGGTGTAGGGGCTGGTAAACGTCCCCGAGCCGCCAGTGCCCGGTCCAGAAGTGAAAGAAAGCAGTACGTTTCCGCTCAACGGTGAGCTGGTGCCTCCGACCGCGCCAAGACTGACATTGTCAGCGCTTCCCGAGAGACTGTTGCTGCCGCCACCCCAAGTCCATGTTGAACTGGAATCGTTACCGGTGAAACTGAAATCAATGGAGCCGGCGAACGCCGCTCCAGCGAGAAAGAGCACAGCCACTGCTACCGTGAACGGAACTAACTTCCTCACGTACATCTTCTTCCTCCATTTCGTCGCAGGTCGTCGTCAACAGGACGAGTCCGCTCGCCTGTCACCCACTCCCGGCTGCCGAGGAGCAATCAACCAACGGTCGGTGCCCGGACGATCAAAGTTAAAGGTTCAAGCGACAAGGAACAATCAGGTTGGTTGCTTAAGACATGGGGAAAACCTCCGTAGGCAGCCGCATTCCGAAGGGGAGAAGTCAGTTGTAAGGACGGCAATCACCGCCAGTTAGACCTGAGGAATTCGTATGCGAAAGCTTGATGGAAGACACGACCGAAGCCGGCCTGCTACGGCTCTACGAGGTGATTGCGTATGGCGAACCGGGTGAGATCCGGCAGTGAATGGACGTCGATCTTGCGCATGATATTCGTGCGATGAGTTTCGGCCGTCTTCACGGAGATGTTCAGCCGCGTGGCGATCTCTTTATTGACATGTCCTTCGGCCAGCAACTGGATGATTTCCCGCTCGCGCGCCGTGAGGCGCACCAGTGGAAGTCCGTGTCCGTTCCTGTCCGGTTCAATGGAACTGCGTCTGGCGATCTGCGGACTGAGTGAAAACTTGTGCCTCCGCACTGACTCCACTGCTGCGATCAAATCGCGTCCGACGTCGGATTTGAGCACGTATCCGCGGGCTCCGCAGGCCTCAGCCTCGCTCACCATTTGTTCGGAGTCATGCGCGGTCAGAATCAGCACTTCGGTATCGGGCAGCGCCTCACGAATCCGGCGCGTCGTTTCGAACCCATTCAGGTCCGGCATACCAACATCCATGATTGCGATGTCGGGCTTGTGCTCGAGTGCCAGTTCCAAAGCCTGGCTGCCATTAACGGCTTCGGCCACAACAGTCCACCCAGGTTGCGACTCCAGCAAATCGCGGAGACCTCGCCGCAGGATATCGTGATCATCTGCGACTAATAAGCGAACTCCAGACATTCACACTCCTTTTGATTTTCAATGTTGGGCCAACTGGAAACCCGCAGCTTTCCCGGTGACCTCAGGAGACCTGGCCTGCACTGAAGATACGGTCTGCCGGCCCGCAAGGTGGGAAAGCGAGCAAGAGAAGTACCAAAGGAAATCCGGCAGTGTTAAATCGATTCGCCTGGAGGGGTCTCCGAACACAAGTTCTTGTCTGGCCCGAAGTTAATTCAAGGTTGAGCGATTGATCGGGCGATGCCGAATACTTCTCGAGTTGCCCAGCTCCACAACCGGCGTGCAAAAGTTACCGCAGACAATGCCAACCCGGGAAGGCGGGCTGAGGGAACGGCCCTCGCGGCCGGACGGGTCCCGAGGATGAAAGACACGGCCGCTCGATCTCTGGAGAGGCGAGTCTCCCTGCAGAATTCCGTGGTCTGGATGGCGGATGTCGCTCGCGAAAACTGCGCAAACCTGAGACCCGCCCCGAAAGCGAGAAAGCTGGCGGGGTTTCCGTCAGAAAGTTGCAATGCCGACTGCACCTTTCATCGATGCCAGAGCCAGGGATTCAGAGGAACGAAAGCGCGGGCCCGAAAAAATGCCGCTCCTCCCGTTATCAGTGTAGTCAAAGGGCTGGTCTGTAGAAGCAGGCTCTACGCCCTATGTCGCGAGCGATTATCGAAAGTCGATTTGGGAGGCGGATGTCGCATCTTGCCGCAAGGGCGACGATTCTTGCGCCGCGCACAAGCCGCACATCGGAGTTCAAGCCGCTAAGGAAACGGAGAAACCATGTTCAAGACGAGTGCAAGAGCGATCCAACTGGCGATCGCCGGAGTCGCAGGACTGCTGGTCATGGCCGCGGTCCTCGTTGCGCAGTCCGGAGCACCCGACCAGGCCGGGCGCCCAGAATTGATTCAGAGTTACATCAAGCTCCCCATCAGCTTTGAAGCAAACCAGGGTCAGACCGACGCCAGCGTGAAGTTTATGGCGCGCGGACCCGGCTATTCTCTCTTTCTCACCAGTGACGGCGCAACGCTACAGCTCGGCAACGCCGGCCCGGCGGCGGCCCGCGGTTATGACAACCACGCTGTATTGAACATACGATTCGCCGGCGCCTATCGCCAGGCCGTTGTGTCAGGTGTTGATGAGCTGCCGGGCAAGAGCAACTACTATCTGGGAAGTGACGCGCGAAAGTGGCGCACTGGAGTCCCGACGTACGCCAAGGTGAAGTACCAGAATATCTACCCCGGCGTCGACTTGGTGTATTACGGCAACCAGCGGCAACTGGAATACGATTTCGTCCTCGCCCCGAATGCCGATCCAAACTCGATCCGATTGACATTGGACCAGGTGCTTACGAATCAGGCGGGGCAAGGGGCCGGCAAAGTGAAGGGCTACGGCGCTCTGCGCATCGATCGAGACGGCGATCTCGTAGTCTCCGCAGCCGGACGTGAGATCCGTTTGCTCAAGCCCGTGGTCTATCAGAACGCGTCCGTGAAACGCAGCGTTCAAGCACGCTACGTCTTGCGATCGCATAACAGAATCGGATTCAAGCTCGGACCTTACGACCGCCGGCGGCCCCTGATCATCGATCCGGTACTGACTTATTCCACGTTCCTCGGCGGCAGCTCGAACGACGGTGGCGTGAGCATACAGGT
>JASHQD010000168.1 GCA_030037755.1 Terriglobia bacterium | reverse complement strand
TGTTCAAAATACTGGACTTAAACGAACTGCGCGCGCTATCCCACTGTTTTTCAGCAAGATAGGCGAAATTTGCGAAAACGAACTGGCGGTGTTAAGCTCTTTATCTTCAGTCACGTACGTCGGAATTCGCGGGCAGGTTCATTCGCGTTTGCGGACTCTCCGCCCGCGGAATTGCGGAGCACGGGCGCGTTGCCGCGAAATCGCGCAAATTGTGCAGATTGCGCCTCGAGAGTCAACAGTCGAAAGTCGAGAATGGAAACTCGAGAATCACAACGAGAGACCTTCCCGCGATTCACGACTTCTCACGTTCTCGACAAATCGAGCAGCGCAAGCGCCCAGCGCCGTTCGAAGATCCGTCATGTCAGCGTGCCCCGGAGCGCGACATCATCCAGATATTGCCCGTGTTCTCGGCCAGAACCAGCACGATTCGACCGCCCGCAGCCGACCAGCCTCCCGCTTGATACGAAAGGCGGCCGTGAAAATGTTGGATTGCGAAGGGGTCACCGGCTGGATGGTGAGTAGCGGGATCGAGCCTCTGCGCCCAGAGGCAACTGTGCCCGTCGCGGTGCGATGTGAAGTAGAGCGTCTTTCCATCGGGCGACCAGTTCGCCCAGTCCTGCTGACCCGCCGGCGTGATCTTAATCCAGGCGCTTTCGGGAACCGGTTTCGCTCCGATGGGCGCAATCGCGATGTATCCGGCGTCGGGCTCAGTTCGAACTGTAAAACTGACCCAGCGACTGTCGGGCGAGAAGCGGGCGTACAGCAAACTGTAGGTGGGATGCTTCAATAGGGGTGTCTGCTCGTGTGAAGCGAGATCCAGGACATTAATCTGATAGGGGTTGCCGCCGAAAACCAGCAGCGTCTTCTCGTCGCGCGACCAATCGGTGGCACGCAGGCACGCTTCACAGAGTTCTTCCGGCGTGCCTCCCGGAGCGGATTCGTAGACGACTCTCTTGTCCTTTTCGAACACCGAATAAGCAACTCTGTCTCCGGACGCGTTGATCGCCGGATACAGTTGGAGGAGCGATGAGTTGGCCACGGTCGACTCTTTCCCCGTGACCAGGTCACGAATCCAGATGTTGCTCTGGCCCGACTGATCGGAATAAAACGCCGCATAGCGGCCATCGCTTGAAAGCGAAGGATAGCCGCGGCTGGCCGGACTATGGGTAATCCTCTCCGGCGCGCCCAAGGGGCTTCCACGATCCAAATCAACATGAAGCGACCAGACGTCGGTTGTAACCTCGACATTCGTGAACGCCAATGTGCCTCCGGATGCGCAGGAGGCGTCCTGTTCATTGCCGGCGCCGGCTGTCACTCTTCTGAGCGCGCCAACCATTCTTCCAGTTCGGGGCGAAATGCCCGCTTCCCACAGGTTATACGTGTCGCCGGTGCTCGTGGAAAACAGAATGGTATCGGGGGCCGACCAGCACCCCGGGAAAGGAAAATCCGGCGATGCCGCTGGATCCTCCGCCGGCAATCTGGCGTGGGCCATGGCTTCACCCAAGCCGGTCTTTACCGGTTGGCCGCCACCGGCCGGGACGAGCCACCAGTCGATGCTGGAGCTGTCGTACACCTTCTTCGACGTGTATCCAAGCACCAGCAGATGCTTTCCGTCGGGAGACCAGATGGGATAACGGGCAGCCGTGAATTCGGGTCCTATCCTCTGCGGTGCACCGCCGGCGACTGGAACTGTCCACACGGCGCCGCTTCCCGGCACGGCGGCGGCCACGCCCGGGTCGCCGGTCCAGTAGGCTACTTGCGAGCCGTCCGGCGAAAACTTCGGATTCCAGCCCTTCCGAGCCAGCAATCGGGAATCCCCGCCAAAGGTCGGAATCTCGTAGATTCCGCCGCCATCCCGGTCCGACCGGAAGACGATCTTGCTGCCGTCCGGGGAAAAGTCAGGCATCGTGTTGCCCGCGCCATCCGAGGTCAAGCGAATCGGCTGGCCACCCGCAACCTGCTTGACGTAGAGGTCCGGCTCAACGTCCAGGCCGCGATCGGAGTCATAGGCTACGAGCTTGCCGTCCGGCGACAATGCCGCCCAATCCGATAGTCCGGGATCGGCCGTGAGGCGAGTCAGCTTCCAGGAGGGCGTCGAAGGTTGCGTTCTATGAAGCCACCACCCCGCCAGGAACGAAATCGCGATGAACGCGGCAATTGCCGCGAGCCAGCGCCAGCGTCCCGGGACTGAACCGGCGTCACGCTGCACGTCAGACTCTGACGCCCCGGACGCGAGTTGCTCCCTCAACTCCTGCAGATCGATCTTCAAGTCGCCTGCGTGCTGATACCGCCGATCCGGGTTCTTCTGCAGGCATCGCGCCACGATTTTGTCGAGCTGGCGCGGAATGCCCCGAACAAGTTCGGCCACCGGCTGCGGTTGGTCGCGCAAAATGGACGACAGGATCGACGCCACGGACCCGCCGGTAAAGGCGCGCCGGCTGGTAATCATCTCGTAAAGCACTGCGCCGAAGCTAAAGATGTCCGTCCGGGCATCGGTGGTCTTGCCTTCGGCCTGTTCGGGCGACATGTAGGCGACGGTGCCCACCGTCGTGCCGGTCCTGGTGAGGGACTCCTCGCTGCCGTCCATCGTCCCGAGTTGAGCCAGGCCGAAGTCGAGGACCTTGGCGTGGCCGCGCTCGGTGACGAAGATATTGGCCGGCTTGATATCGCGGTGGACGATTCCGGCAGCGTGGGCTGCCTCCAACCCCTCGGCGATCTCGATTCCCAGTGCCAGCACGGTGTCCAGCTCCAGGCGGCCCCGCGCAATGCGCTGCTTCAGCGTGGCGCCCTCCAGATACTCCATCACCAGGAAGGAGCGACCGCCCTCGTCGCCGATGTCATGAATGGTGCAGATGTTTGGGTGATTCAAAGCGGACGCGGCTCGCGCTTCGCGCCGGAATCGGGTGAGCGCGTCGGGGTTGCGAGCCATCTCGTCTGAAATGAACTTCAGCGCGACGAATCGGCCAAGGCGGGTGTCCTCGGCCTTGTAGACCACGCCCATGCCGCCGCCGCCCAGCTTTGCGAGGACCCGATAATGGGAGGCCGCACCGATCGGCGAATCGGCGGTTCTTTCGGCGACACTCCCGTCCCGATCGCTGAGGGCTCGCGCGGCGGCTTCGACCGCAGGCTTGTCGAGGAAGCTGCCGGCCTGCTGATGCGCCTGCAGCAGCGAGCGGACTTCGCGCTCCAGAGTCTCATCGCCCGCACAGGCCTGCCGCAGGAAAGAATCCCGCTCTTCCGCGGGACGCTCCAGCGCGGCCTGCAGCAGGCTATCGACTTGGGTCCATCGTGCGGAATTCATTTCTTTCGCCGGCGAGTTCGCGGTACAGCCACGCCTTGGCAGTGTTCCAATCGCGCATCACGGTTATGGGTGACACCTCGAGCACCTCGGCGGTCTCTTCCACGCTGAGCCCACCGAAGAAGCGCATCTCGACCACCTGAGCTTTGCGGTGATCGAGCCGTTCGAGCGCCTTCATGGCGTCATCGAGTGCAACCAGATCCTCATCCCGGCCACCGCCCACCTCGGCGGCGGCTTCCAAGGATACATGCTGCACGCCGCCACCGCGTTTCAGATTGTGACGCCGCGCATGCTCCACCAGAATGCGACGCATCAACTGGGCCGACACGGCAAAGAAGTGCGCCCGGTTCTGCCACTGCATGCGCTTGTAATTCACCAGGCGCATGTAGGCCTCGTTGACGAGCGCCGTCGTCTGCAGGCTGTGGCCCGTGCGCTCGCGCCTCAAATAGGCGCGCGCCAGGCGGCGCAACTCGTCGTAGACCACAGGCGTCAGGCGGTCAAGCGCCCCTCGGTCACCGGCAGTCCAAGCCTGAAGCAGTCCGCTCACCTCACCAACTGAAGGCATCTTCTCCTGCTCTTCGCTATGTTGGGACGCATGGCTCAACGCGGTCAAATTATAGCTCCTTCCAGGAAATAAGTGACCCAGCGGTGATAGTTTCCTCCTGCGATTTGCGCCTATTTCAGGTGAAAGCGAAGTTGCTCTGATCTGCAGGTGAACCAAAAAGGAGAAAACATGAGATCCAGATTATTCGCTCTTACGCTGGGCATGCTGGCGGCAATAACGGTCCGGTCGGCCGCCCAGAAACCAAGTACACAGCCACGCTATGATGTGATTGATCTTGGCGCCTTGGGGGGGACATACAGCCAGGCGTTTTCCGTGAACAGCAAACGTGTGGT
>JASHQD010000167.1 GCA_030037755.1 Terriglobia bacterium | reverse complement strand
TTCATTGGTCAGAGCCAGGTAGCCGGCCCACAGGGGCGCCGCAAAACTGGTCCCTCCATAGTCGTTCGCGGTGCAGGCTTCCTGGTCGGCGCAGACGTAATAGGTGAAATTGGCGTTGGCCGCCACGTCCGGGCCGTTGCGATAGGTCGTGGAGCAACTGGGGCAGGTGTCCACGGGCGTCTGCCAGGAGGGAATGGCGACGTGGGCCGGCGAAACGCCGCCTCCGCCGTCCGACCAGCCACTTTCCGAAGCCCAGGGCCCGGCGGCGCCGTTTGTGGTCAAGTCAGTGCCACCGACAGACACGACATCGTAAACACCGTCCGCCGGCCACGCGGTGTTGGACGACGACCACTTGCCATCGTCGCCAGACGCCGCGAAGAAATTCTGGCCCTGCATCGCGAATTCCTCAAAGTAGGGATTGTCCGTGTTGGGATCCGCGCTCCATCCCCACGAGCAGCTCAATTGCGCGGGCAGCGGGCTGTGCGTCGCCATGCCATTCAGAATGGCCGCGTCGGTCGATCCAATGAACATCACCAGGCTCGCCAAACCCGGCGCCATGCCGAGCGCCTGTGTCATGTCGATAGTTTGTTCGGTATCGTCGCAGCTCGGGTAGGTGCAGTTCACGCTGGTCCCATCCGTGGAGTCCAGGGTTATCGGGACGCTCTCTGTTTGGCCGACGTTCGCGTAGTAGGTGTCCAGGTCGGTCAAGTCCGTACCGTAATATTCGAGTAACCCGAGGGTCTGGTTGGTGCCGGTGAGAGCTGTTCCTTCGTAATAGGCAGCCCTCATGTCACTGCCTAAAAAGGACGCGTCCGGGCCTGAGCCCGTCGTGGCCGGGGGTTTCATCCCCGGAGGCCTGCGCTTCAGCAAAGGATGCGGGATCGAGTAGTTGTCGAGACCCGAGACGTGCCACAGTTGTACGGACAGGTCCGGCGTTGTAGGCTCCCGATCCGGCGCGTAGAAGGTGCGGTCTTCGGTGGGATGCTGGTAGACCCCCATGGTCACGTGCAAGGCCGCTTCGATGTCCGCTACGGACCCGGTGACCTGCAGGTTTACGCGATTGGGGGAAGTGTCCACCACCGCCAAGCCATGACTTTTCGCCCAGCTTTGCACGGTGGCGTAATCCTGCTCGGTGGGACCAAAGAGTGCAGTAAACTCGTCCACGGTAAGCCACTGGCGGTACATCGGGCTTGAGGGATTGTAGAGGTCGTTCAACGTGCTGGTGATGCCTGCCTGGTTGCGCAGCGGCAGAGCGACCACCAGGCGCATGGTTTGGTTTGCGGGAAGGCGTCCAACAAGCTTCGCCTGTCCGTTAAGGGTTACTTCGGGGACGTGATGGGTTGGAAGGGGTTGAGACTGAGCATGAGAAACGATGCTCGAAACCGACACAAGCGCGATGATTGTCAGCAGGGGTATGCCTAGTCTTCGAATCATGCTTCCTCCGGTATCGGGATTTTAATTGTCTCTTACGGCAACAGCAAAAGCCCTTTCTGCCGCGGACCATGGCGGCACAGTGCGGATGGACCTCAATCAAGCGTCAGGACGGCCTTCGACGCGGTCGTAGACAGTGCGGGCGCTGGTCGATCCCAGCGATTCGTTGTAAAGGGACTTCAGCTTCAGTTGATAGCGCACTTCCTGGTCGAAGCGCTGCAGGTCGCGAAGATCCTGAAGCTTGATGGGGGACCGTTTGCCGTCGGGCGAGAGCCAGAACTTCTGGTATCCGTGATCTTCGAGTTCACAGGGCACGCCATGGACGGTGAAATGCGGAGGCTCCAGCGGTTCCCAGAATCCGCTGCTGGAGAGTCCGATGCGATGCACACAATTGTATTTCTTAACTTCGATAGTATTCCCCGAGCCACCGGTCACCGTGAATCCGGCCTGCTCGAACTTTTTTCGAATATCTGCTAAAGTCGTTTTTTCCTTTGCCATAGTCCTCTCGCCGGGTTTCTTGTAACTCCAGGCACCAGAGAAGAATCTAACGGACCATGCGCTTCGGCGCAAGCATTATGCAAGCTGATTTTGGCGGTTTTGGCAATACCGGAGTTCCCGGACCGGGCGGAACGGGAGACAGCCGGAGACCTGAATTCCCCTCGGGGGCGGCCAGCGCTCCGCGTCAACCTGGAGGTGCGGTTGACCTGATCTCCCTCATCGGGAATACACCTCTGCTGCGCCTGAGCAGGATCGCGGGCGGGCGTCCGGGTGTGGAGATTTACGCCAAGGCGGAGTGGGCGAATCCCGGCGGATCGGTAAAGGACCGGCCTGCCCTGAACATCATCCGCGAGGCGGAACGCTCGGGCCGCTTGTGCCACGCGAAAACGCTGATCGATTCCACGTCGGGCAACACTGGCATCGCTTACGCGATGATCGCCGCGGCCAGGGGCTATCGCGTGAAGCTTTTCATGCCGTCGAACGTCAGCATGGAGCGCAAGCGGATTCTGCAGGCTTACGGCGCCGACGTTGTCTACACCGACCCGATGGAAGGTTCCGACGGGGCGCTTCGCGCGGTCCGCGCGCTTGCCCGGGAGAACTTCGGGCAGTACTTCTACGCCAACCAGTACGATAATCCGGCCAACTGGCAGGCGCATTATCAGAGTACGGCGCCCGAGATCTGGCATCAAACAGCCGGGCGGATTACGCACTTCGTGTGCGGTCTCGGTACGGGCGGAACCTTTACCGGCGCGTCGCGGCGCCTGAAAGAACTGAACTCGCAGATTCGGTGCATATCGGTGCAGCCTGACGCAGCCTTCCACGGACTCGAAGGCTTGAAGCATATGCCGAGCTCGATCCAGCCTGCGATCTATGATCCGTCGCTTGCGGATGAGAATCTTGGGGTCTCGACCGAAGAGGCGTATGCCGCAACCCGGCGCCTGGCTCGCGAGGAAGGCTTACTCACGGGCATATCGAGCGGGGCCGCTGTGGCGGCCGCGCTGCGCGTGGCCCGCAGGATCGAGCGAGGCGTTGTGGTTACCATATTCAGCGACGGTGGGGATAAGTATCTCAGCGAGCGGTTCTGGGACGAAGGGGCACGATAACGTAACGTACCGGGGAGGCGAGCATGGCATCGCGGTTTTCGGAGCACGTTTACACTGTTACCCGCCTCGTATTCGGTCTGCTTTTTGCCTGTCACGGCGCGCAAAAGCTGTTTGGGGCGCTCGGCGGTCACCAGATGACCCACAATCCGCGGATGCTGGCAGCGGGCATCATCGAGTTCTTCGGAGGATCGCTGATCGCGCTGGGAATTGCGGCCGGCCTCGTCGCCTTTATCGCCTGCGGCGAAATGGCGGTCGCCTATTTCACCGTCCACTATCCGCATGCGTTCTGGCCAATCATGAATGGCGGCGAACCGGCGGTGCTTTATTGTTTTTTCTTCTTTTACGTGGCGGCGCGTGGATCGGGGCGGTTCAGTGTGGACGCGCGATTCCGGCGAGGCTGACTTTGTAGCGGCGGTGTAGCGGCGGTCTACGACCGCCGGTTCTCGTTTCGGCGCTCACAGAGCGCCGCTACAGCGAATTCACAAGGAGGCAGGTTTATGCCAGATTGCAGACGCTATGAAGGCGTCACGGCGGAAAAGATGGAAAGA
>JASHQD010000166.1 GCA_030037755.1 Terriglobia bacterium | reverse complement strand
AAACGCGAAATGCTCCACCACGTGCAGCACGGCATTAAGGCCGGTGACCGGTAGCTTCTGGATGACGAAACCCGCGGCCAGGTCCGCCGGCCTCAGGCACCGCAGAACGCGGCAAGCGTCGAGCACGGCAGAGCGCAGCGTCCGGACCAGTCGCGCGCGCGGCAGCGGCCCTTCCTCGGAGAACTCGAGATCGCGCTGGCGCGCGTCCATCGCGCCGCCCAGACCCGCCACGATCCACTGTCGTACGTTGCCCGCCAGGTGCAGTGTGAGATTTCCGGCGCTGTTCGACGACTGGTTGGGCCGCCACCAGATCTGCTTCGTACTGAGCATCGCGAGACAACGTTCAATCCGCGGCAGATGGTGACGGCGCAGCGAGTGCTCCGCCAGTTTGAGGAATTCAGCGTCGATCGCGGACTGCCTCATACGAGCCTCCGGTGACTTTTGAGCTGGGCCATGTCGGGAACCGGCAACGGATCATCGGCGCGCTTGAAAGATGCTGAACACCACGTTCAGGCCGTGCTCTTCGAGATCGATCTCCTGCAGGCATTTCCTGCCGTCGAGATCGTAGAGCGCGATGTGCGTGGGCAGGTCGGGATTGTTGAAGCGGTGCTTCACCCAGAGCAGGTTCTCGCGAAACTTGGTCTTGCGGACCCGCGTGAATCCCACCCAGACCAGGTGGTCGTCGATGCGGCACAATCCGCGGCACCATCCGAGGACCGCGCCCGGATTGGCGGCGATCCCGTTGAGGTCCACAGTCCTTTTGGCTTGCAGAGTTTCGCGGTCCACCTGGATTACCTGCCCGACGACGGAAGTGAAATAGATCGAGTCGCCGATAATTGCGCCGTCGTGGATGATTTCGGCGCCCACCGCGAACCGGCGTCCGGGACAGGTCAGGCAGAACGCATCCTTCTGCCAGGCGCGCGTCACCCAGATCTCGCCGTCCCGCTCGAAAACGAAATTCGGATGCGACTTGTGGGGCTTCGTTGTCGGCAGCTTCCGGTAATCTACGCTCCTCGAAAAGCGTTCCCAGGGATCGCCTCCGAGCACGTCCCAATGGCGCAACGGCGCGCCCGCCCGCGTGCACTCGACCACCATGTCGAGTCCGGTACTGGTCACGAGCAACGAGCCCCTCGCGCTCGGGGTCACGTGATGAAGATCGTTGAACGACGGCAAGGACACGTAGCCGATCCGCTCGAAACCGGGCGTCCGGAAGATCAGCACCTCGGTGGAAGTGCAAACGTACAGCGTGTCGCCGTCCAGCGTTCCCTGCTTGAAGAGGATGGAATAGTCTTCGTCGGGCCGTGCTTCGGGCGGCGTCTCGTACTCCACCACGATTTCCGAGCGCAGGGAGCCGGTGTCCAGCCGGATAATCCGTGCGCGATCGTACAGGCTCCACTCCGGAGCTACCTCTCCGGCAATCTGACGGCGCTGGCGTCCGCCAGTAACATAGAGTTGCATGCTGATTCTCCCGGGGCGAACGGAGCCGGAACCTGAGCGATCGCATGGAGGGAGGGATCGAGGAAGGTCGCACCCGGTCCGCCTTTCTTTGGAACTCTGCGGTCCCCCGTCGCGATAGCTATTCTAAACGAGAATGGCGCTCAGGGTTGTCAAGAGGAGAATCCGGCGGCAAGAAAACTCCGCGCGTCTCGTTGACATTCACCGCTTTCGGCGGTATACATCCCATACCCGTTGCGGCAACCCAAACCTGCCTCAAGAAAATCCGGGGCGCAGCGGGAGGGCAGCCCTGGCGCGACGGAACCAAAGAGTGTAGAGCCGGGGCCGCCCACCTTCCCGGGCTCCAGAGTCTTCGATTTCCGAGTATACTAGGCGGGTTTGGCCGGCGAACTCGACCGGACATAATTCCGACCGTCGCCCGGCCAATCGGAAGGGAGAAGATAAACTATGCGCGTCTTGTTAAGACTTGCCATCGTTTCGACCGTGCTCGCACTCGGCATGATCACCGCATTTGCTCAACTACCGAACTGCCCGGTTCGACAGTCTCCGGGAACACTGGTGGAAAACCCGCTCACGCTCAGCAGCGTGAACGGCCTGCTGAAAGTAGACCTGGCCATGCGCAACGCCTCGGATCAGTACGGGTTCATGCACTATTGCTACGACTACCCGGCGAACACCTCGAACTTCATCGAAGCGCCCACTCTCCGCGTTTATCCCGGAGACGAGGTGATACTCAACCTGGCTAATCGTCTTACGGCTGATCCGTCGCACGCGGGTGCCATGCCCGCGATGGATGCCGGACCGGGCGTACCCGGCACCGATTGCCAGGGCGGGACGATCACCGACACGGATACGAATATGCACTTCCATGGATTGAGCATTCCTCCGGTGTGCCATCAGGACGACATCCTGGACACGGTCATCCATACGGGCGATCCGCCGTTCGAGTACAAGTTCCGGATTCCGGAGAACGAACCGCCGGGTCTCTACTGGTACCACCCGCACCCGCATGGGCAGACGACCACTCAAGTCGAGGGCGGCGCGTCGGGAGCGATCGTTGTGGAAGGCATGGAGAAGTATCGGCCTGAGGTCAGCGGGTTGAAGGAACGTATTCTCATCCTGCGCCAGCAGTTCTACAACGCGAATTCGTGGATCGGTGGCCCTTTCCAGTTCACCCTGAATTTCCAGGACTCCGTGCCGGGATTGTATCCTATTCCCTTGATCGCGATGGAGCCGGGCCAGAAGGAGTTCTGGCGTTTCGTGAACGCCACTACCCAGGCGTTCGTCCGGCTGCAGGTGCAGTATGGTGGCAACGGTCAGCCTCAGCCAGTGCAACTTATCGCCCTCGACGGCGTGCCGCTCAGCGCGCCGGAAATAGTCAACAACATCCTGCTTCCGCCGGCGGGACGCGCGGAGTTCATCGTACAGGGGCCGGCTCAGGCAGGAGATGTTGGCCAGCTTTGGACGATGGGAGTGAACACGGGCGTGAACGGCAATCCGAACCCGGCCCAGCCCATTGCCAATATCACCACCGACGACTCGGCGAGTAAAGCCAGCGCGCCACCGCCGGCAGTACGTTCCTTACCGGCGGTTCCCGAACGCTTCTCGGGACTCGAAAACGCCGTTCCCACTGCACGGCGGAAGCTTTACTTTTCAGAGCTCCAGGTGACGCCGACCTTCGTGAAGTTCTTCATTACGGTCGACGGACAAAGGCCCAGGAGTTTCAATGTCCATGAGCCGCCCGCGATCGTTACCCACATCGGAGCTGTGGAAGACTGGACGATCGAGAATCATGCCGAGGAGACCCACGCGTTCCACATCCACCAACTCCATTTCCTGGTGCTGGCCGAAGACGGCATAAAGCACGCGCACCCGGCGCTGCAAGACACCATCGCTCTGCCGGCGTACTCGGGCACCGGACCCTATCCGAGTGTCACGTTGCGTATGGACTTCCGCGATCCGGGAATCGCGGGGATGTTCGTGTACCACTGCCACATCCTGGATCACGAAGACGCGGGGATGATGGCGAAAATCCTCGTTAAACCCGCAGGAGGAGAAGGCCAGGCGAGCACCGGCGGCGCTTCCTCAAAAACAGAAGCGCTCGGAAAGAGCAAGTCGCGACCGTCCGGGCTGTAGCCTTATACGGTAGCCTATCCAATCCTGGTCGCAGCGGTCTGCTGGGCTAACGGTGCGCAGCCCAGCAGATCAGGCCGGGCACGAAAGGCGCCGCGAGATCCGGATGGTCGGGCCGCACCCGAACCGTAAACCCGTATTTCCCGCTGCGCGCGCACGGCGCCGTTGCCTCAAACCGGGACACGCCTTCGGCGTCCTGGCCGGCTGGCGTCATCCTGATCGATTCCGTCTCGGACAGTTCGCCCGAGGGATCGACGCGCCCCTCGAAAAGCTCCACCCGGACGTCCTCAGGCGAGAGCGGCCCCAGCCTGACGCGCGCCCGGGCCTGGAGACTTGTTCCCACCAGCAGCGCTCCATTGGAGAGCTGTTCCACCGCCTCGACGCGCACCTCCGGCCAGGCTTGCCGCACGCGTGCCATCCAGGCGGCGAGCAAACGTGACCGGGCTGCGCCATCCGCCTCCAGGGCCAGGTAGTGCTCGTGAGCCTTCAGGTAGAACTCCTCGGTATAGTCCTTGACCATCCGGTTCGTATTGACCAGCGGGCAGACCGTAGCGATCGACGCCTTCATGCGCTCCACCCATCGGCGTGGGATCCGGTCCTCGCCTCGATCATAGAAGGATGGAACCACGTCGCGCTCCAGCAGATCGTAGAGCGCTTCAGCTTCCACCTGGTCCTGGTAATCCGAACTGTTGTAGGTCTCGCCCCTGCCGATGGCCCAGCCAATCGACGAAGGCGAGTCTGAAGCCCGCCGGAAGCGCGAGGCACTGAGCGCGTCCTCGCGCGTGGTCCATATCTCGTCCCACCAGCCGTCGAGTGTGCTCAGATTCAGCGCCCCGTTGGCGGCGGCTTTCATGCCGCTGGTCCCGCTGGCTTCAAGCGGGCGCCGCGGCGTGTTCAGCCACACGTCGACACCCTGGACCAGGGCTCGAGCCACACCCATGTCGTAGTCCTCGATGAAGACAATGTGGCGGCCCAGCGCCGGCTGGCGCGTGAGTCCGGTGATCTGCCGGATCAGCTCCTTGCCGGCATCATCGCGAGGATGCGCTTTTCCGGAGTAGATCAACTGTACCGGCATCTGAGGATTCGTGAGAATGCGCTCCAGGCGGGGAAAATCGCGCAGGATCAGGGTTGCGCGCTTGTAAGTGGCGAAGCGGCGCGCGAATCCGATGGTGAGGGCGTCCGGATTGAGCACCTCCTGCGCGGCGGCAATCTCGGAAGGCGGCGCTCCGCGCCGGATCCGCTGTGCGCGTACGCGGTTCCTGACCCAACCCACCATGCGGTCGCGGCGCCGCTCATGCGTCCGCCATAGCTCTTCCGCGGAAATCGAGTGAACACGATTCCAGACCTGGTGGTCCGCGGGTTCTTCGTGCCATTTCGGGCCCAGATAGCGGTCATAAAGCTGATCCATCTCGAGCGAGATCCAGCTCGGGAAATGAACCCCGTTCGTGATGTGACGAATCGGCACTTCGTCAACTGAAACCTCAGGCCACAACACCTGCCACATCCGCCGGCTCACTTCTCCGTGCAGCTTGCTCACGCCGTTTGAATAGGAGGCCAGCCGAAGGGCAAGAACGGTCATGCAGAACTCGCCCTCGTCAGGACTTTTACGGCCAAGCGCCATGAACTCCCGGCCCGACAAACCAATCCGCGCCGCAAAAGCGCCGAAGTATCGATCCATCTGCTCCGGCGAAAAATAGTCATGCCCGGCCTCCACCGGCGTGTGAGTGGTGAAAACAAGGCTCGCCGTCGCCAGTTCCCTGGCCTCGGCATAACCCAGTTTGCGAGCTTCCATCAACTGCCGGATGCGCTCCAGGGCAAGAAAAGCGGAATGCCCCTCGTTCATGTGATAGACCGTCGGCTCAAGACCGATCGCGCGCAACGCGCGGTAGCCGCCGATTCCGAGCACGATCTCCTGTCGGATGCGCATCTCGCGATCGCCGCCGTACAACTGGTAGGTGATCATTCGATCTTCGGCGTTGACGTTGGCGGTGATGTTGGTATCGAGCAGGTAAAGCGGCACTCGCCCGGCCTGGGCGGCCCAGACCTGCGCCCTTACCTCGCGTCCCGGGAACTCGAGGCCGACGGTGAGCGGTCTTCCCACAATGTCGAGCACCGGGCTGACCGGAAGGTTGTTGAAGTCGTTATCCTCGTACGATTCCTGCTGCCAGCCCGACTGATTCGTGTACTGGCGAAAATAGCCCTGCTGGTAAAGAAGCCCGACGCCCACCAGCGGAACACCAAGATCGCTCGAAGACTTGAGATGATCGCCGGCGAGAATCCCGAGTCCGCCGGCGAAAATCGAGAGGCACTCGGTGAGTCCGAACTCGGCGGAAAAGTACGCGGTGAGAAGCTTGCCAGGCCCTGGATGAGGACGGCGACTGAACCACGTCACGCCGTCCTCAAGGTACAATTCCAGACTCGCCGACACTCGGCGGAGATGCGCCAAAAACGCGTCGTCCCGCGCCGCCGATTCCAGCTTTTCCTGTTCGATGGTGCCAAGCATGAGCACCGGGTTGTGACCCGTCGATTCCCACAAGTCGCGGTCGAGGCGGCGAAAAAGCTCGATCGTCTCGTGATCCCAGGTCCAACGCAGGTTGTACGCTGCAGCGCGCAGGCCTTCAATGGCGGAAGGCAGGGCGGGAATGATATCGAAGGTTCGAACGGGCTTCACGGCATCCGCTCCGTAACGGGATTAAGCTCTCGCCGGCAGAACGGCTTCCGGGGTGGCAGGTCTGGCCGCGAAGAAGCTCGTCAATATCAAGCTACGTCTTCGCCGGGCTGCGGTCAACCGGTTGCAATGTAGACTTGCCTCGGGCGGGCACGTAATCGTACAGCGAACCGCCGCGCCACGCCGGAAGTGAGTCAGATAACGTGTCCGAGCCCCCGCGCTCTCACGCCGCGTCCTGCAAGGCCAAAATCTTCTTTCTCACGCTCGGAGGAAAGTCCACGAATGCAAAATGTGACTTGTGGTAGAGGTAATCCTCGCCGCTTTCGTCGACGATCCGCACCAGATCATCTCTTTCAGCTCTAGGGTCGGCGAGTATCCTATAGACTTTGCCCGGGATGAGCGACGCCCGATAATCGGTATTGTCGACACAGAGCGCGAACGGCTTGGTTCGTGTTTTGCATTCTTCGTCCAGATAGCGTTTGATTCTGAGGCGCGCCTGCCAATTCCGTGCGCCTCGTACCAAGGTAATTCTACTCTCCGCAGGATACCGTTCGGAAGCCGGACGGTTGCAGTCCCTTTCAGCTTCCGCCAACGCCCCCTTCCGTAAGCCTTTCGCAAGTAGGAGCGAACTCGAAGGTTCGGACCGGCGGCAATCAGCTCGACGTCGGCAATGGAGCCGATTAACTCGAAAGTCATGGCCTCTACAGGCCCACCGGCGACGGCGGCGGCTCGGATCCCGGCTCGGGTCCCATGGATGGCTCGGAACCCGCGGGTGGTTCGCCGCCCAGAGGCAAGATCTCAAGCGGGGGATAAGTCTCCGCCGGGATCGCCTCGGGTACCGGCGCGTTCGCCTGATACCACAGCGTCTCGCTGGCGCGTTGCCAGAGGCGCGTCAGAATCCAAAGGAAGACAATCGCCTGCGTGATGACGAGCGACCGCGTGATTCCCTCCGCGGGAACGAGTCTCACCCAAACCCACAGCAGCAGCGCCGCTCCGATCCACGCCAGAAAGCTTAGCCGGAAGTAGATCCAGAAAAGCGGCCCGAAGTTGCGCCACACCAGGCGGAACGCCCGGCCGATCGCGCGCCGCGAAGCGAATTCGTTCTCGGCCACGGCGATCACTTCGGCCATGTCAAACCACAGGCGCACCCACATCAGCAGGAAGAGCACCACCAGCGTGGCGCCAAAACTCACCACCAGGCTGGGCGTGGGATTCGCGATCTGGTCCGCGAGGTGATTCGACCAGGCGTGAAGGGCCTGATAGACGAGGACCGGAGGAATCAGGGCAAGGAACAGAAAGAGCACCAGGCGCACAAAGCGCCAGAAGTATTGGCCGCAGGCGCCGAAAAACTCGCCGGTCGCGTAAGTGCGATCCTCGTTGTAGACCCTGAGAATCCCGCCGGTGAGAAAGATCATCAGGATTAAGAAAATGAGACCGACGGATATGGCCGCACTGCCGGGCGCCTGCATGCTGACGGCCGGATTCATCATCAGGCCGGCGTACGCGCCGAAGTCAAAGCCGTGGTAAAGAGACCCCGCGGCGAGGCTATGATCGAGCACCGGGCCGATGGTGTTCTCCATCGGCAGCGTCGCAAACCAGCCCAGCACGAGGCTAAGAAAGTAGACCCACCACAGCAGGCGCTGCCTGCGCCAAACCAGACCCCATCCAGCTCCTACCACGTCAACCCTCCCGCTGATGCCTATGCCTCCCGATA
>JASHQD010000165.1 GCA_030037755.1 Terriglobia bacterium | reverse complement strand
CGTCTGTTCATGCGATTCTCCTTCCCCAGCGCAAAAATAGCGTTCGAGGCGTGACAGCGCCGTTAACCCTTATATCATTTGAAGACCGGTTGCGCCCCGCCGTTTCTTCCCTTACCATCGAAACCAGTGCATCCAAGGGGTGGATGCGGGGAGACGTCATGGCGAGACACATCGATCGTCGCGAATTCATGCAAGGTTTGGGCGCGGCCGCGGCCGGTATCTACGCCTGGCCGATGCGCAGCCTGCTGGCCGCCACTCCCGCCCGGACGCTGCCTACGGCGCCGGTGGCGGTGGCGCAATGCCCGACTTATGGTCCGGCGGTTCGCCCCACGCTCGCCACGCTGTTTGATCGGATCGGCGGACTCGATCGCATCGTCCGAGGCAAGACGGTCGCGATCAAGCTGAACATGACCGGTAACGCCGGCGACTCGCTCCACGGTCTGCCCAAAGGTGAGACGTATTGGGTCAACCCCGAGGTGGTGGGTTCGACGATCAGCCTGCTCAACGCCGCGGGCGCGCGACGCATCCGGCTGGTAGAGAGTTCGCTGGGCGCGTCCAGTTCGCTGCAGGAATTCATGGGGAAGGCGGGCTGGAATTATCGCGATTTCGCGAGCGCCGCCACCAATGTCGAGTTCGAAGACACGAATTACGCCGGGCCGAGCGGCAAGTACGTGCGGCTAACTGTGCCCGGCGGCGGGTTGCTGTTCCCCGCTTACGACGTGAACCGCTCGTATCAGGATTGCGACGTTTACGTGTCGCTGGCCAAGCTGAAGGAGCATGCTACGGCCGGTGTGACGCTTTCCATGAAGAATTCCTTTGGCGTGCCGCCCGTCACCATCTACGGCGCCGACGCCGGGATCGACGAGCCCGCGCGCGTGGCGGGCGGGTCGCGCTCGATGCTCCACGATGGCGGCCGCCAGCCATCGAAAAGCGCGCTGCCGGAGAACGACCCTTCATCGCCGCGCGATCCCGGTTATCGCGTGCCGCGCGTCACGGTCGATCTGGCGCTGGCGCGGCCGATTCATCTCGCCATTATCGACGGCATCTCAACGGCTGCGGGCGGCGAGGGTCCATGGCTGCGGCACTTGCGGCCTGTCCACGCCGGGGTGTTGATCGCGGGCACGAATCCGGTCGCGACCGACGCCGTGGCTACGGCGCTGATGGGTTTCGACCCGATGGCCGATCGCGGCACCGCTCCCTTCGAAGGCTGCGACAGCACGCTCAAGCTCGCCGAAGAGGCAGGAATCGGCACGCGCGACCTGCGCAAGATCGAAGTCATCGGCGTGCCCATATCCAAGGCGCGGGTGGATTTTCGCGCCGCTTGAAGTAGCCAGCGTATCCGGCAGGAAATGCCACTGCAGGCCTTTCTCTCAAACCGCATCGTAACTCCCGACGGGGTGCGGCCGGGCGCCATACTGGTCGAAGGCGAGTTGATTCGAGCCGTTCTCCCACGCGACCAAGTCCCACCCCACGCGCAACTTAAGGATTTTGGCGACGCGGCCATCCTGCCTGGCCTCATCGATTCACATGTTCATTTGAACGAGCCCGGAAGGACGGAGTGGGAGGGCTTCGAGACCGGAACGCGCGCCGCGGCCGCGGGCGGATATACGACGCTTGTAGATATGCCGCTGAATTGCCTGCCGGCTACGATCAGCGTCGAGGCGCTCGAGGCAAAGCGCCAGGCGGCGCGGGGCAAGTGCCGCGTCGACTGGGCAGCGTGGGGTGGGCTCATCGGGACGAACGCTGAGGAGATCGAGCCATTGGCGCGCGCCGGCGTATCCGGGTTCAAGTGCTTCCTGATCGACCCCGGAGTCGACGGCTTCGAAATGGTCGCCGAGGCGGAACTGCGCAGGGCTCTGCCGCACGTTGCCCGCACGGGCCTGCCGTTACTCGTCCATGCCGAGCTCGGAGGGCCTGTGGACGAGGCTACATCGCGACTCGCAGGCGCGGATTGGACCGCCTATTCGACCTATCTGCGGTCGCGGCCTCAGGAGGCCGAACTGGCCGCGATTCGGCTCCTGATTTCACTCTGCCGCGAGTATCGCTTCCGGCTCCACATCGTCCACCTTTCTACGTGCCAGGGTTTGGAATTGACGCGCCCGGCGCGTGCGGAGGGCTTGCCCGTCACCGTCGAAACGTGCCCGCACTATCTCCATCTTGCCGCCGAAACGATTCCGGACCGGGCGACGCCCTGCAAGTGCGCTCCGCCCATCCGAAGCAGCGAGAATCGCGAGCGGTTGTGGCAGGGACTGCGCGATGGCGACATCGACCTGGTGGCGACCGACCACTCGCCTTGCCCGTCGTCGATGAAGAAAATCGAGGAAGGCGATTTCAGAAAGGCGTGGGGCGGAATTGCCAGCCTCTCTCTGGCGCTGCCGGTGATGTGGACCGAGGCCAGCCGTCGCGGATGCACACTTACAGACATCGCGCGCTGGATGGCCGAAGGTCCGGCGAGGCTGGCCGGGTGCGACTCGCGCAAGGGCGAAATCGCGCCAGGTTATGACGCGGACTTCTGCGTGTTGGATCCGGAAACGGAGTTTGTTGCGACGACGGACCGGCTTTATCAGCGACACGCCGTCTCCCCGTACCTGGGAGAGCGACTACGAGGCGTGGTCAAGGCGACCTATTTGCGAGGCGCGCCGGCTTTTGTTGACGGCGAATTTGCTGGGGCGTCCCGCGGCGAGGAACTGCGGCGGCTAAGCGAGCGCACGACCGCTGTAGCGCGCCTGTCCTAGGCACCGCGGGCGTGACGCCCGCGCTACAGCGTGACCCGGAAGCGCAGCATCGTTGAGAGGAACCTGATTGTCGCCTGCACGCATCATCGGCACCGCAGCACCGCGCAAAGAAGGCCGCGACAAGGTGACCGGCCGCGCGCGTTATATCGACGACCTCACTTTTCCGGGCATGCTCCACGGGGCGACGGTGCGCAGCCGGATCGCGCGCGGGCGAATCAAGCAAATCGACTTCCGGCCTGAGGTGGCGTGGAACGAACTCGTGGTCGTCTCGGCGAGAGACATTCCAGGGAAGAACTACATCGCGCTGATTGAGAACGATCAGCCCTGCCTCGCCGATGGAATCGTGAATCATCCCGAAGAGCCGATCCTGCTTCTGGCGCACGCTGACCGGTACGCGTTGCCCCGGGCTGTTGAGGCGGTCTCGATTGAATACAATCCCCTCGCTTCGATCTTCAGCATCGAGGAGAGCGAGCGCAGAGACGAAGTTATCTGGGGTTCCGACAACGTCTTCAAGTCCTTCTTAATCGAAAAGGGCAACGTCGATGATGTCTGGGACACGGCCGACTACATCATCGAGGGCGAGTATTTCACGGGCGCGCAGGAGCAACTGTACATCGAAACGCAAGGCGTGATCGCGACCTTCGACGCCGGGCGCGGCGTCACGGTCTGGGGCTCGATGCAGTGTCCGTTCTACGTGCACAAGGCACTGATGGCAGTGCTCGATCTGCCGGAAGACAAGGTACGCGTGATCCAGACGGAGACCGGAGGCGCATTCGGAGGCAAGGAAGAGTATCCGTCGATGATCGCGGCGCATGCGGCGCTGCTGGCGATGAAGTCCGGGAGCCCCGTCAAGTTGATCTACGATCGCGCGGAAGATATGGCCGCCACCACCAAGCGACATCCTTCACGGACGCGACACCGCACGGCAGTCAGCAAGGACGGCAAGAT
>JASHQD010000164.1 GCA_030037755.1 Terriglobia bacterium | reverse complement strand
CCTCAGCCGTTTCAAGGAGCAGTTAGCCTCTTAAAACAGTGGTAAGTGGCAAGTGGCAAGTGACAAGCGCCCTTCGGTTTGGGATGCGCTTCACCTGCTTCCAGCCACTAGGCACTGGTTACTAGTCACTGGAGAGAAGGATGCCGCAAATCAGGGCTGACGAGATTACTAAGATCATCCGCGAGCAGATTGAGAATTTCGACCGCAGCGTCACCGTAGACGAAGTCGGCACGGTGATTTCGGTTGGCGATGGTGTGGCGCGCATTCACGGCCTCGATCGCGTGATGGCCGGAGAGTTGCTCGAACTCCCTCACGACGTTGCCGGCCTCGCGCTCAACCTCGAAGAAGACCAGGTCAGCGCCGTGCTGCTCGGCGAATACACGGCCATCGAAGAGGGCGACACCGTGAAGCGCACGGGTCGCATCATGTCGGTCCCGGTCGGACAGGCGTTGGTGGGCCGCGTGGTGGACGCGCTTGGGCGTCCCATCGACGATAAGGGACCGATCACGGCCTCCGAGTACAACCCCATCGAGCGCATCGCGCCGGGCGTGATCGACCGTTATCCGGTGCGCGAGCCGTTACAAACGGGAATCAAGGCGATCGACGCCATGATCCCCATCGGACGCGGCCAGCGCGAACTGATCATCGGCGACCGCCAGACCGGCAAGACGGCTATCGCGATCGATACCATCATTAACCAGCGTGGTGGCGACGTGATCTGCATCTACGTGGCGATCGGCCAGAAGCGATCCACCGTGGCCCAGGTGGTCAAGACGCTGGAGCAGTACGACGCCATGAAGTACAGCATCGTGGTGGCGGCGACGTCGTCCGACCCGGCGCCCATGCAGTATCTGGCTCCGTACGCCGGATGCGCCATCGGAGAGTATTTCCGCGATCGTGGGCAGCACGCGCTCTGCATCTACGACGATCTCTCCAAGCACGCTGTTTCTTACCGCGAGATTTCGCTGCTGCTGCGGCGTCCGCCGGGCCGCGAGGCGTATCCGGGCGACGTCTTTTATCTCCACTCGCGCCTGCTCGAGCGCGCTGCCAAGCTGAACAAGGAACTGGGCGGCGGATCACTGACGGCGCTGCCTGTGATCGAGACGCAGGCGGGCGACGTCTCAGCCTACATCCCGACGAACGTCATTTCGATTACGGATGGGCAGATTTATCTCGAAACAGACTTGTTCAATACCGGCATCCGGCCGGCCGTCAACGTCGGCATTTCAGTGTCGCGCGTGGGCGGCAACGCGCAGATCAAGGCCATGAAGCAAGTCGCGGGCACGCTACGTCTGGAAATGGCCCAGTTCCGCGATCTCGCAGCCTTCGCCCAGTTCGGCAGCGATCTCGACAAGGCGACGCAGCAGCAGCTCAATCGCGGCTGGCGTCTGACCGAGGTGCTGAAACAGGGGCAGTATGAACCCCTGCCTGTCGAAAAGCAGGTCGTTGCGATTTTTGCGGGAACCGGCGGCTATCTTGACGACCTCACGGTCGAGGACTGCCGTCTCTTCGAGCAGCAGATGTACGATTTCCTTGATTCGGCGCATCCGGGCGTGCTGGCGAAGATTCGCGAGAAGCGCGAATTGAATGACGAGATTCGCACCGAGCTGCGTCGTGCGCTGGACGATTTCAAAGCGAAGTTCGTCGCGGATCGCAAGGCCAAGGTGGCGACGGCGAAAGCGTGAGGAGTCTTCGAAAGCCGAAAATCGAAATTCGAGACTCGAAACTCGCAGCAATCTCACGCTTTTCGAATTTCGCTTTTCGAGTTTCGCGATAAGCCATGCCTAACATTCTCGATCTACGGCGCCGCATCCGCTCGGTGCGGAACACGCGGCAGATCACCCGCGCCATGAAGATGGTCGCCGGGGCGCGCCTGCGCCGCGCGCAGGAGCGTATTCTGCGCGCTCGGCCGTACGCTGGCGCGATCCGTAGTGTGCTCGAGAGTGTGGCGGCCCGTGTGGATCTCACTGAGCAGAGCGCGATCCCGCTGCTCGCGGCCCGCGACGTCCGCCGCGTGCTGTTGGTGTTGGTGACGGCGGACCGCGGTCTCTGTGGCGCGTTCAACTCGAACCTGATTCGCGCGGCGCACAGCTATCTCGAGCAGCATTCCGACGTGGAAGTCTCCATGCTCGCTGTCGGCCGCAAGGGATACGATCATTTCCGCAAGCGCATGGTGCCGCTCGCCGGCGAACACATCAACATCTTCTCGAAGTTGGAGTTTTCGAGCGCTCGAGCTGTGGCCGCACAGATCATTGAGCTGTATTCAGATGCCAAAGTGGACGCGGTGGACTTTATCTACAACGAGTTCAAGTCCATCATGACGCAGCACGTGGTGGTGGAGCGCTACCTGCCGATTCCGCCCGTGAAACCTGCGCAGGGGCAGTATCTGGTGGACTACATCTACGAGCAGCCCCCGGCGGAGATTTTCAGCCTGCTGCTGCCGCGCTACGTGGAGAGCCAGGTGTTCCGCGCCCTGCTGGAATCGCAGGCGGCGGAACTGGCGGCGAAAACGACGGCCATGGACGCGGCCACGCGCAACGCGTCGGAGATGATCGATTCGCTGACGCTCTACATGAATCGAGTGCGGCAGGCGGCGATCACCAAGGAGATTATCGAGATTGTGAGTGGAGCGGCGGCGCAGGAGGAGTAGTCAGTCGTCAGTTGTCGGTAGTCAGTTGCCCCTGGTTGGGAACTGAGGACTAGTGACTGAGAACTCAGCTCCCAACTAGTCGGGAAGAGACGAGGATTCATCAATGGCGACGGAAACAGCGGTAGGTGTTGAAGGTAGAGTAGTCGAAGTGATCGGACCCGTGGTCGTGGTGGCTTTTGAAGAGGGTCATCTGCCACCGATCTATAACGCGCTGCGCATCACTTCCGAAGGATTTGACGTGCCCAATCCCATCAGCGTGATCGCCGAGGTCGAGCAACACCTGGGCGAAGGGCGCGTCAAGGCCGTGGCCATGGAGGCGACCGAGGGCATGGTGCGCGGCATGAAGGCCATCGATCTCGGCCAGCCCATCACAGTTCCAGTGGGCCAGGCGGCGCTCGGCCGCGTGATGAACGTGATCGGCGAGCCGGTGGACAAGCTCGGTCCGATCAAAGCCGAGACTCGCTTTCCCATCCACCGGGAAGCGCCTCCGCTGGAAGATCAGAACACGAATCTGGAAATGTTCGAGACCGGCATCAAGGTCATCGACCTTCTCGAGCCTTACCTCAAGGGCGGCAAGACGGGCCTCTTCGGCGGCGCCGGCGTCGGAAAGACGGTCATCATTCAGGAACTCATCAACAACGTCGCCATGAAGCACGGCGGCGTTTCGGTGTTCTCCGGAGTGGGCGAACGCACGCGAGAGGGGAACGACCTTTGGCTGGAAATGTCGGAGTCTGGCGTCATCGTGCCCGGCGACTCGTCGAAATCGAAGGCGGCGCTGATTTACGGCCAGATGACCGAACCGCCGGGTGCGCGCTTGCGCGTCGGCCTGGCCGGCCTGACCGTGGCGGAATACTTCCGCGACGTCGAAGGCCGCGACGTGCTGCTCTTCATTGACAACATCTTCCGGTTCACGCAGGCAGGTTCTGAAGTCTCGGCGCTGCTCGGCCGGATGCCGTCCGCTGTCGGCTACCAGCCTAATCTTTCGACCGAAATGGGCGAACTGCAGGAGCGGATTACGTCGACCAAGAAAGGCTCCATCACGTCGGTGCAGGCGATTTACGTGCCCGCCGACGACCTGACCGATCCTGCTCCGGCGACCGCATTTGCGCACCTGGACGCGACCACGGTGCTTTCGCGTCAAATTGTGGAGCTCGGGATCTACCCGGCGGTCGATCCGCTCGCTTCCACCTCGCGCGTGCTCGATCCGCGCATCGTGGGCGACGAGCATTACAAGGTTGCGCGATCGGTTCAGGCGGTCCTGCAGAAATACAAGGACCTGCAGGACATCATCGCCATTCTCGGCATCGACGAACTTTCGGATGAAGACAAGCTGACCGTGGCGCGGGCTCGCAAGATCCAGCGATTCCTCTCGCAGCCGTTCTTCGTGGCCCAGCAGTTCACCGGACTCCAGGGCAAGTACGTGAAGCTCGAAGATACCATCAAGGGCTTCCGCGAACTGGTGGAAGGGAAGTACGATGACATTCCCGAGCAGGCGTTTTACATGGTGGGCACCATGGACGAAGCGCTGGAGAAGGCGGAGAAATTGAAGTGATCGGGTGATCGGACGATCGGTCATCGAAGGTACGATCTCGGCACTTCCGATGACCTGGATCAGATCATCCGATCATCCGATGGACAGATCACCCGATAGAACATGGCTGAGGAAACCACAGAACGAATCCACGTCGAGCTGGTGACGCCGGACAAGCTGGTGCTTCGAGAGGAAGTGTTGGCGGTGTCGCTGCCCGGTCGCGAAGGCTATTTGGGCATCCTTCCCGGCCACGCACCGCTGCTGACGGAGTTGAAGCCCGGCCAACTCTCCTACACGCAGGGGAGCCTCACACATTACTTGTTCGTGTCGGGTGGGTTCGCGGAAGTCCAGCCACACCGCGTGACGGTGCTGGTGGAAGCGTCGGAGCGCCCCGAGGAAATCGACGTGGAACGCGCGAAGCGGGCGCAGCAGCGCGCGGAAGAACGGCTGCGCAAAGCGGGCGGCGGCGAGGCTGAGATCGACGCTCTGCGCGCGCAGGCAGCGCTTCAGCGTGCTATGGGGCGGGTCGAAGTCGCCCAGCGCGCCAGGCAGGAGCAAGTGTGAAAGCGGAATTGCCGGAACCGATGCAAGCGGAGAGTCCCAGCACAACAATTCGCATGTATACCACGATGTGGTGTCCGGACTGCTATCGAGCCAAGAGTTTTCTGAGGTCACGCGGCGTGCACTTCGAGGAAATCAACATCGAAAACGTCGAAGGCGCGGCCGAATTCGTAATCGCGGCCAATCACGGCAAGCGCAAAGTCCCAA
>JASHQD010000163.1 GCA_030037755.1 Terriglobia bacterium | reverse complement strand
TTTCACTGCTGGGCGTGAATGCCGTGATTGGCCGCACGTTCGCGCCGGACGAGGATAATGGTGCCGGCGCCCATCCGGTGGCCGTGATCAGCTACGCGCTCTGGACGCGGGTCTTCGCGCGAGAGACCGGCGCTCTCGGGAGGAAAATCACGATCGCTGACACGCCCTTTACGATCATTGGCGTCGCACCCGCCCATTTCAGCGGGGTGAACCCGGGCCTCGCGTGTGATCTTTGGATTCCCGTTTCGATGCAGCCGCAGGTGAACCCGAACGATTCCCTGACTGATATCGATACTCACTGGCTTACACTCATGGCCCGCCTGAAGCCTGGCGTTTCGACGGAACAGGCGCGGGCAGGGCTGGATGTCGTGTACCAACAAATTCAACGCCAGGAGGATATTTCAGGGTTTTCAGATCAGGAACGCCGGGACTTCTTCAGTCACCGCATTGTTCTGTTGCCGGCGGCGCGCGGAACGGACTACCTGCGCAACGAATTCTCACGGCCGCTCTTTCTGCTGATGGCCATGGTCGCGCTGCTCCTGCTGATTGCTTGCGCCAATGTGGCTAACCTTCTGCTCGCGCGCGCCAGCGTCCGCCATGCGGAGATCGCGGTGAGGCTGGCGCTGGGCGCGGGACGGCTGCGGCTCATGCGCCAACTTCTCACCGAAAGTACCCTCCTGGCGCTGATCGGCGGCGCTCTGGGCGTCCTCGTCGCTTATTGGGGAAGCCCGTTGCTGGTGATCCTCATGTCACACCGGCAGAACCAGGTGGCGCTCGACGTTCATCCTGACCTGGGCGTGCTGGGCTTTACGTTCCTGACGGCGCTCTTCACCGGAGTTGCTTTCGGCCTCGCGCCCGCCCTCCGAGCCACTCGGATAACTGCCAGTCCAGGCACGCGGCAAGTGACGGCCACCCGCGCCGGCCGCCGTCTGGGCGGGGCGCTGGTCGTGGCCCAGGTTGCGCTCTCGCTCGTCATGGTGATCGGCGCGGGTCTGCTGGTTCGCACCTTTCACAACCTCGAAACTTCAGATCCGGGCTTCAATCGCCAGGGCGTGCTGCTGTTCTGGCTCGATCCCTCGAAGGCCGGATACAAAGACGAGCGGGCTAGCCGGTTGCGTCAGCAAGTCTTCGAGCGCATTCAGCAGATACCCGGTGTGCGTTCGGCGAGCTTCTCCTTCTTGACCCCGATCAGCGGCGGCGGGTGGGACAACCTCGCCCGATCCGTGGAAGGCTATACGCCCTACCTCGGCGAAGACATGGAAATCTATCTGAATGCCGTCGGACCGCGATTCTTCGAGGCGCTCGGTACCCCATTGCTGCTGGGCCGCGACTTTGGCCCGCAGGATCGCTTTGGTTCTCCGTGGGTGGCCCTCATTAATCAAACGATGGCGCGGCGCTTCTTTGGCCAGCACAGTCCCATTGGCAGGCATTTCGCACTGGGGCCTTGGAGCGGAAAGCTGGGGATCGAAATCATTGGCGTGGTTGGCGACGCCAAGTACATGAGCCTGAGGGAAAGCGCCCCGCCTACAGCGTATCTCTACATTCCGCAGCTCCCGCAGGCCATGAGCCCGGGCGGAGTCACGTTCGAGGTCAGTAGTGCCGTGGCGCCGATGAGTCTTGTGCCCCAGGTGCGCAGCCTTCTTCAGGGTATGGATTCACGGCTCGGCGCGGCCGACTTCAAAACGCTCGCGGAGCAGGTCGACGACTCGCTCTCCCAGGAAAAGATGATGTCAACGCTGTCGGCCGTCTTCGGACTACTGGCGCTGGTGCTCGCCTGTATCGGACTTTACGGCGTCACCTCGTACGGGGTGGCGCGCCGAACCAACGAGATCGGTATTCGGATGGCGCTCGGCGCCGAACAGCGCGGCATCCTGCGGATGGTGCTCGGTGAGGCGCTGGTCCTTGTGGCCATCGGCGTCGCGATCGGTCTGCCATCCGCCTGGGCCGCAACACGGTGGATTGCGAGCATGTTGTACGGACTCAAGCCGACCGATCCGTTGACCATCGTTGTTGCCACCCTGCTCCTGACGGCGGTGGCTGTCTTCGCGGGATATCTGCCGTCGCGGCGCGCCATGAAGGTCGACCCCATGGTGTCGCTGAGGTGCGAGTGACGAGTGGCAAGTGGCGAGTGACGAGTGGCGAGAACAAGTAGCCGGTCTGAGGTGCAGTCATGGACTCCGTGAGGGTGCTAGTTTCCCGAGTTCGCGCATTCCTTGCGCGGAAACGCATCGATCGCGACTTCGAGCAGGAACTTGAGGCGCATTTCGCTTCACTGGTCGACGAGAACATCCGCCGCGGCATGACGTCGGAAGAGTCCCAGCGCGCTGCCCGCGTGCAGTTGGGCGGCGTAACCCAGCTTCGCGAGACCAACCGTGGGCTTCAGGGGTTACCCTGGATCGAGGCGCTGACCCAGGATGTGCGCTACGCGCTGCGGATGCTGCGCAAGAATCCGGGCTTCACGTCCGTCAGCGTGCTGGTGCTTGGCCTCGGCATCTCGGCCAGTGTGGCCATGTTTGCCTTTGTGGATGCGGCGCTGATCAAGCCTTTACCCTACCCGAATCCCGGTCGCCTGGTGGTGGCCACGGAGAGCAACGGGGAGCGCAACGGAACGTTCTCGCGCGCCAACCTGTCGTATCCGGACTATCTCGATTGGAAGCGGCTCAATAAGGTCTTGAGTTCGATCGACGTTTACACCGGGACCGGCTACCTGCTGGGGACCGCGGCGGGCGCGCAGCCTATTCCCGGCTCTCGCGTCAGCGATGGGTTCTTTCGCACGCTGGGCGTCACGCCGATCTTAGGACGGGATTTCTACCCTGGGGAGGATTTGCCCGGCGGGCCTCGGAGTGTGATCCTGGGCTACGCAGCATGGCAAAAATGGTTTGGCGGACGGCGTGATGTGCTTGGCCAGTCTGTCTTGCTCAGCGGGAATTCCTTTACGATCATCGGAGTGCTGCCGCGCGATTTTCAGTTTGCTCCGCAGGGCGCGGCTGAGCTCTGGACCACCCTTCATGCCGCAGACTCCTGTGCGCTGATGCGAGTCTGCCACAACCTCAATGGAATAGCGCGGCTCAAGGACGGCATCTCCCTGCAGGCGGCTTCGGACAGCATGAAGGCGGTCGCCGCACAGTTGGAGAAGCAGTACCCCGATTCCAATCGCGATCGGAGTGCGATTGTGGCGCCGCTGAGCGAAGACATCGTGGGAACGATTCGGCCCGTCCTCTTGCTGCTGCTGGGCGGAGCCGCCTTGCTGCTGCTGATCGCCTGCGTGAATGTCACCAGCGTGGTGCTCGCGCGATCCGAGAGTCGCCGGCGCGAGATCGCGGTCCGGGCAGCCCTGGGCGCATCGTCATCAAGATTGGTTCGCCAATTCGCTACCGAAGGTCTGGTTCTGACCGCCGCCGCGGTCGTGCTGGGACTGCTCGCGGCCGCATGGGCCATGAAGCTCCTGGTCGGGCTGATCCCGGCGGATATGATGGCCTCGATGCCTTATCTTCAGGGACTTGGGCTGAACTCACTGGTTATCGCTTTCACTGCCGCCATCGCGTTCGGCGTGGCCGCGTTGCTGGCGCTCGCCCCAACCTTGCGACTGCCGCTCTCCCAGGTGCGAAACGGTCTCGGAGAAGGCGGGCGCAGTTCGACGGGAAATCTGTGGCGGCGGTTCGGGTCCAATCTGGTGGTAGTGGAACTAGCCGTGGCCGTGGTGCTGCTCGTCGGCGCAGGATTGCTGGGGCAGAGCTTCTATCGACTGCTCCACGTCGAGCTGAAGTTCCAACCCGATCATCTGGCGACGCTCGAGATCGCGGCTCCCGATGCCACTTATGGGCAGGACGCGCAGCAGATCGCCCTGGAACGCAAAATCTCGAGTCGAATTGCAAGCCTGCCCGGAGTGAGGTCCGTGGCCGTCACCACCCGGCAGCTTCCCGTGAGCTTTAACGGCAACACCGATTGGATCCGATTCGTGGGCAAGCCCTACGACGGCCACCATATCGAGGTGGACGAGCGTGACGTGAGCGGGGATTATTTCACGACCTTGCAGGCCAGGCTCCTGCGCGGCCGCTATTTCACTGACGCTGAGGACGAGTCCAGGCCCAACGTGGTGATCATTAATCAGGCTCTGGCCCGAAAATACTTCCCCAACGAAGACCCGATCGGTCACCAGATCGGCGATACGCAATTGACGCCCAAGTCCCTCAGACAGATCATCGGCGTTGTTGACGATGTCCGCGAAGGTTCGCTCGATTCCGAAATCTCGCCGACCGAATATCTTCCCTTCAATCAAAGTCCCGACACATACATGGGCGTCATGGTTCGTACGGCGCAGGCGCCGGAATCCATACTCCCTACGCTGGAGACGGTGTTTCATCAGATCGACCCCGACATCGGCCTGGTCAGCGAAAGCACAATGAGCGGGAGAATCAACGCGTCGCCAACGGCCTATCTGCACCGTTCGGTCATGTGGCTGGTTGGAGGATTCGCCGCCCTGGCGCTGCTGCTCGGCGTTATTGGGCTCTATGGCGTCATCGCCTACTCGGTCAGCCAGCGGACGCGCGAAATCGGCGTCCGGATGGCGCTGGGGGCCGAGCGGAGCTCCGTCTACCGGCTCGTCCTGGGTGAGGCCGGACGACTGGCAGCAATCGGAATTGTAATCGGCCTGCTAAGCTCCGTAGGAGCGGCCGCTCTAATACGCAATCTGCTGTTCGGCACCGCTGCTGCAGATCCCCTGACGCTGATCGGCGTTGCCGTGACGCTCGCCTTCGCGGCGTTTGCCGCCAGCTACATCCCCGCGCGCCGGGCTACGAAAGTCGATCCAATGGTGGCGCTCCGTTATGAGTGACAAGTGGGAAATGGC
>JASHQD010000162.1 GCA_030037755.1 Terriglobia bacterium | reverse complement strand
CCAACCTTTCTTGACAAGCGTTAAGCGATGCGCCATATTGCCAACAGACATCCGCCTCCTTCGAGCGGATGCACGCGGCAGCGCGGGTGAACGGGTTACGAGCGCTCTGAGGGGGGTGGTTCTGGCGAAGCGAGTTATGCTCGCCGAGTCTGCTTGCTACCTTCATGTGGTCACAGCTCACATCCGGCCCGGCCGCCGCAGGCGGTGCAGCACCTGGTCCTCCGCTTCGCGCCCCCCGTCCTCAGGTGAACTTCCAACCCCGGAAATCAACGGTTCCGAGCCAAGCCGAATAGGAGGCATCATGAACAAGATCGTCCGGAGCACCTTCTGCGCGATCGCTATCTGCCTGCTCGCCTCTGCCCCCAGCCTGCGCGCCCAGGCGGTCGGATCGATTACCGGAACCGTCACCGATCCCAGCGGCGGCGTGATTCCGGGCGCCAAAGTAACGGCTACGAGGATCGAGACCGGCGTGTCCCAGTACACGGTGACGAGCGGCGCGGGAACTTATACGATTCCCAACCTAGTCGTGGGCAACTACAACGTGACGGCTGAGGCGTCAGGCTTCAAGACCGGGACCGCGTCCAATATCGCCCTCGACGTCTCGCAACAGCGGGAGGTGAACTTCAGGCTCGCTCTGCCGGGCGTTACCTCCGAGGTCAAGGTGACTGCCGCGCCGCCCTTGCTCAACACCACGAACGGAACGCTTGGCGGCCTGGTCTCTGCGGAGCAGGTGCAGGACCTGCCTTTGAATGGCCGGGACATCACGGGTTTGGTGTACCTGCAACCCGGGGTCGTCTCCAACACCGGCAGCATGGGATGGATGGACGCGCAAGGGCAGTGGATCAGCAACGGCAATCGCGGCGAGACCATGACCGGCACCCTGGACGAAGGCGACATCAGCGATGCGGAAATGGGGACTTTGCAGTTCACGAACTTCAACCTTGACGCTATCGCGGAATTCAAGGTGCAGCAGAACAATTACTCGGCCCAGTACGGTCAAGGGTCGGGGAGCATCACCCAGATGGTCAGCAAGTCGGGCACCAACGAGTTTCATGGCAGCCTGTTTGAGTTCCTGAGAAACAGCGCTTTTGACGCGCGCAACTTTTTCGCCACCGGACCGGGAATTGCAGGCGGTGTGCCGCCATTCCGGCGCAATGAATTCGGCGGGACTTTTGGCGGGCCGATCAAGAAAGACAAGACGTTCTTCTTTGTGGAGTACGCCGGTTTCCGGCAGCGGCTGGGAGAACCCAACATCGTGGCCGTACCGACGCCTGGAGAGAAGGCCGGCATGGTGACGATCTCCGACCCGGTGACGGGCAATCCGGACACTCTCCAGGTGCCCTTGAACCCCGTGGCGGCGAACGTTCTATCGCAGTATCCGGATCCCAACCAGCCGAACGGCGAGCTGGGACCCAACACGTTCAACTACGTGTTTTCCCAGCCCACGAATGACGACCAATGGTCCGCGCGGCTCGACCATCATTTCTCGTCCAAGGATTCGCTCTTCGTGCGCGGCTCCTGGGTCAACAACATCGCCAAGGAGACCGATTCCTGGGCGGCCGAGCTTGAAGGCGCCAATTTCTCGCAGAGTGCGATTGGCGAAGCGAGGAATTACACCCTCAGCGAGACGCATCTGTTTTCGCCGACGCTGCTCAATGACTTCACCTTTACGCTCAACCGCGGGATCGAAGGTCAGCCGGAAGTTCCGGCGGAGTACACCACCACAAACACTCAGTTCGAGGATGGCAGCCTGCAAGGCTGGGGACCTGACACGTTTGAGACCGAGTACATCACGACGGTCTTCGAATACAAGGACAACATCGCCTGGACCAAGGGCCGTGAATCGTTCAATATCGGCGGCAGCTTCCGCCGGGAGTGGGACAACGGCACCGGCGTGACTTCCTACGGTCCGAGCGGCCAGTTCAATTTCAATTCCGGAACCCCGCTCCCCGAAGCGATTCCCTCGATCAGCGGAGGCACGCCCCTCCCCGCCGGGACCGCGAGCCCGAGCGGCCTGATCAGCATGATGGAGGGCGCCGTCGATTACTACGCGCGGTCGGTGGCCGCCACCGGCTACGGCCCTCCGGGCGGCGGATTCGTCTGGTGGGGACTTCGGCGCTCCATGATGGCCGGATACATCCAGGACGACTTCAAGGTCACGCAGAGTCTTACGCTCAACCTCGGGCTCCGCTACGAGTACGACAGCGTCCCTTGGGAAACTGGCGATCGCCTGTCGTTGCCGGCCGAGTCCGGCGACCTGTACGGCCACTTCATCGTGAATCCGCAGCCCCTTTGGAAGCCCGACCGCATTGCCGGCGACTTCGGCCCGCGATTCGGCCTCGCCTACGATCTGGGGCACAACACGGTCCTGCGAGGCGGGCTCGGCATCTTCACCAACATCATTCCCACCGTCTACCCCGACCAGTCGCTGGTCGATTTCCCGGTGGCGTCTCTCAGCGTTCTGCCCAACGCCACCTACTCGCTCGCTCCGTTGCCGGTCTCCCTTCCCGTGTTGACGAGTACTTCGGGGCAGCCCCTGGCAGTCAACGGCAACACCAAATCCGTGCCGCCCAACACACCGATCAATTTCGCGCCGTTTGCCGCCATTACCGGCCCCTTGATCGGAGATTTTCCTTCGGACACGATGCGCAACGGCTACACGATCAGCGGCAATTTCACCCTGGAGCATCAGTTTGCAGGCGGCGTGGAAGCGCAGGCCTCGTACGTCGCCAACGACGGCGTGAGCCTTTATACCCAGGACTATCCCAATGCCATGTACGGCGCGGAGCCGCAATACACGCCTTTCACCAATATCACTCCGGGACTTTCCGAGCTTCAGTCGTTCCACAACGGCGCTCACTCCGCGTATAACGCCCTGCAAGCCCAGGTGCAGAAGAACTCCGAAGCCCACGGCATCCAGTTTCAGGCGAATTACACCTGGGCGAAAGATATGACAGACGCGGATGCGGTGTGGAGTTCCGGCGGGCAGAACGGCGCCATCATGGAGAACAATCCCGAGTGCCGCAAGTGCGAATATGCGCCCGCCAGCTACAGCATCGCGCAACGGTTCGTGGCCAACTTCGAGTACAGCGTCCCCTTCGCGCGGGCGCTGCCCAGTCTTCCCCAACGGCTGACCCAGGGCTGGAAGATGCTCGGAATCTTCCAGGCCCAGACCGGCTTTCCCTTCACGGTTGTCAGTTCCTATGGCAGCGTTCAATACGGATTTGACGCCTATGACGGCATCGGCGTCCGCCCATTCCTCCAGCAGAAGGCCACGCGCAGCCCCGTGCTCGAAGCGGGCTGCGGGCCGCAGTTTTTCTCCGACGCCGTCATCGGCTTCGATCCCACCGCGTGCTCCAGTGCCGCGGAAGGCCTCGGCACCGGCTACTTCGGCGTGCCGCTGGTCACCAGCCCCGTTGCCGGAATAGGCGCGGCGCAGGCGGCTCCGGGGAATCTCGGACGAAACACCTTCACGGGTCCCGGCTGGTCGAATCTGGACTTCTCGATCATCAAAGACACGAAGCTCACGGAGACAAAAACACTGCAGTTCCGCGCCGAGTTCTTCAACATTCTCAACCAGGCGACCTTTGGGAATCCGGGCGCGACGCTGGGCTCGTCGGGGTTTGGAGTGATCACGGGCACGGCGACGGCGGAGCGTCAGATTCAGTTTGGGCTGAGGCTAATGTTCTGAGGGTCAGGGGTCGGGGGTCAGGGGCCAGGGACCCGAGACCGGCAAGATTCTTTGTGTCCTATGCAAAATATACGATTGCGTCGTATATTTAGCACATGTGGATTCCCCGCGGAGTCGAGCCCAGGCTGCGACGATCGGCCAAGACGCGTCCGGTGGTGTTATTGACCGGAGCCCGGCAGACCGGTAAGACATCCACGTTTCTGCGCCTCTTCCCAAAGTACCGGTTCGTATCGCTCGACCTCCCGACCGAAGCCGAACAAGCGGAAAAAGAACCCGGCAGTTTTCTCAATCGCAACCCGCCGCCGGTCATCATTGATGAGGTCCAATACGCGCCCGGCCTGTTCCGGCATCTCAAGGTCGTGGTCGACGCCGACCGCGCGCGCAACGGGCAATTTCTGCTGACCGGATCCCAGAAATTCACCCTCATGAGGAGCGTCTCCGATTCGCTTGCCGGCCGCGCGGACATTGTGGAACTCGAGACGCTGGCACTTGCCGAGATTCGAGAGGCGCTGCCGCAAACCACCCTCGAAACGGCCATCGTGCGCGGCGGATTCCCCGAACTCTATTCGAACCCCGATATCGATGCGGTGGCGTTTTACAATTCCTATCTCGCGACCTACCTGGAGCGGGACGTGCGCTCGCTGGCCAATGTCGGCAGCCTGCGTGACTTTGAAAGGTTCCTGCGCGCCTGCGCCCTCCGCTCCGCAAATCTGCTGAACAAGGCGGACCTGGCGCGCGATGTGGGGATTTCCCCTTCAACGGCGAACCAATGGCTTTCCATGCTGGAGGCCTCGGGCCAGATCGTCTTGCTGGAGCCCTGGTTCTCAAACCGAACGCGCTCCATTGTCAAGAGTCCGAAACTCTATCTGGCCGATACCGGCCTGCTCTGCGCGCTGCTGAATATCCGGTCCGCCGAAGCCCTCCGGCTTTCACCGGCGGCGGGCGCCGTCTGGGAAACGTTCGTCTTTGCTCAACTCCGGTACCGTGAGCGCCTGGCGGCACGAAGCGGAAGCTTGTTCTTCTGGCGCGACCGGACTCGCGAACTGGATTTCGTGGTCGATGTGGGCGGACGCCTGGAGCTTTTTGAGGCCAAATGGACAGAACTGCCGTCGGCGGGCGACATCGTGAACCTCGCCTTCGTGAGCAACCTTCCGGGCAACTCGAGAGTCGCTTCCGGCGGGGTGATCTGCCGTGCTCCCAACGCCTACCCAGTGCCGGGCGGATTCCGGGCGCTGCCCGTAACCGATATTTGATGGATTCCGGTGCTCCGGAGTATGGAGACCTTCGGTCAAGGGGGTGGCACGGTCAGGAGATCGCGCCACAACGAGCGTTTTAGAGATCAGATGCTCGGGCGCGACGACATGGCACCCGCTCTCAACCTTTGTGACGGCTTGAGTCCAAAACCGACGCAGTGTAGATTGAGTATTGCTCGATGTGGACTGACTGCCGCTCTCACGATCCCTATTAATGCCCGTGCATCGGCAATCCAAGTAAGCTAGACCGAAGGGGAACCAATGATGGCAAAGCGCACCTCGACAACCAAGGACGTCGGACTGCTGCGCCAGATGTATGGTGACAAGCAATTGCTGCTAGCAGCCGAGTTTCAGCGGAACAGCGTTTGGCCCAGAGCTGCAAAA
>JASHQD010000161.1 GCA_030037755.1 Terriglobia bacterium | reverse complement strand
CCGGCGAGCGGCTGGAAGACGACGTTGTATCCGCCCTGCGGATATGGCGCGCGATCCCACGATCCGTGAAACGCTACGAATACGCCGCTGCGATATCGCGCCGGAAATTGCTTCTTATCGTAGTGCGCCATCCCGTTCGGAGCCCAGTGGGCGGGAAATGCGGCGGCCGGATCAAGCTTGCTCGCGCAAACCCCGATCTTCTTGCCGCCGTCGCCTCCGTATTCGGGCGCCAGGACAAGCTTTCGCTGGATGCCGTCGTAGTAACATTCAGGCCAGCCGTAGTCGCCGTGCGATTTCAGAAGCATCACCTCTTCGGCAGGTAGAGTGGCTTCTTCCGTGGGCTTGTAAAGATCGGGCCAATTCGCGTGCAGCTGATCGCGGCCTTGTTGCGTTACGAACAGTCGCCCGGCGGAGTCGAAGGCGAAGCCCTCGGCATTGCGGATTCCGCTTGCGTAGCGCGCGTCCGGCGAAAACGTCTGATTCGTGTGGTTCGCATCCCACCGCCAGATGCCGCCGCGCGTCTCGAGCTCTTTACAAGGATCGATGCCGGGCGATCCGCGGCGGCGATTCTGCTGCTGGCAGGCGTTGGTCGCCGTGGCGACGTCGACATACAGCGATCCATCGCTGCCGATAATAAACGGATGCATCGGGTGGTCGCCGCCCAGCGGCAATCCCGAGACAATGGTTTCAGGTCCGCCGCTCGGCACGATCGAATCGGAAGACAGCGCATACCTCACGATCCGATCGTTGATCTCCGCGTAGAGCCACGTTTTGTAAATTCCGATCCCGGTGCCGCCGCGACCGCCAGTTTGCGCGGTCTCGCCGAAACGCTCGATCACGTCGGCCTTTCCCGAGCCTGTTTTGTCTTGCAAGGCGACCAGGAATCCGCCTGGACGCGCGGGCTCATTGCCGTAATAATCGCCCGACCACGTGTTCACGTAGACCACGCCGTTGGACGTTACCGCCATGTGGCGGGAGTGCCCGATGCCATCGGCGAAGATGTTGGCGCAAAAGCCGCTTGGTAATTTCAGCCCGGTATCGTTGCTCGGACAGGATGCGGTTCCCGTCGAATCCCCGCTTCTGGATTTACTTTGGGCGGGCGCTGTAAGACTGATCAGGCTGCACAGGACGACGCAATCGAGCAGAGATCTTACGCGGAGCACTCGCATTAGACCCTCCGAAGTGGCTTGCGAACAGGCCAAGTGAATAATTCTAGTACATCTATTGATGCTCTCAACGTGCAACCCGGCCCCAGAGGCACTGTGGCGCGGGCGTCCGGACCGCGAAAGGAGCATTCTTGCAGATCACACCGGAGCGTGACCTGGCTCATAGCACCCCACTGCGAGCGAGGGCTAGCCTTGCATTAAGGAGACCGGCAAACGTACAGAGCCGGGAATCAACATGAGCATCCCTGCATGGTTTCCGTATCGATCGGCGGAGTCGAGAGACTCGTACCTCGCGTTCTATGACTCGGTACTGGGCAAGCAGTGGCCCGTGGATTCGGAAGAACGAATGATCCCGACGTCCTACGGCCAGACGTTCGCGCGCATCACCGGCCCGTCCGATGCGCCCCCTCTGGTCCTCCTGCCCGGAGCCGTTGGGACTTCGGTCATGTGGGCCCCCAACATTCGTGACCTCTCGAAAGATTGCCGCACCTATGCGGTCGACCAGATCGGCGACGTCGGGCGGACGACCTGCGTCAAGCCGGTGCGGCGGATTGTCGATCTGCTCGCGTGGCTTGACGAGCTGTTCGACGGCCTGGGATTGCGCGAGAGGATCAACCTCGCCGGCTGCTCGTACGGCGGATGGTTGACATTGCAGTATGCGGCGCACGCTCCCCACCGGCTCAGCAGCATTATTCCGCTCGCGCCCGGTGGCGCTGTTCTGCGCATATCCAAAAAATTCATGTTCCGCCTCATCCTCGCCGGCGTCTTCAGCCGATGGCTCCTCCGGCCGCTGCTCTGCTGGATCTTTGCCGACATGGCGCGCAAGGATCCCCGAAGGATTGATTCGCTGCTCAGCGAGTTGCGAATGGGCATGCGGAGCCTCGCGCCGCGCAGTCTGCCGATGCCGCCGGCGTGGACCGATGCGGAATGGACCGCGTTGAACGTGCCCACGCTGCTGCTCGTCGGCGAGCACGAAACCATCTATGATCCCGAGGCCGTGCTGCGCCGCCTGAAGCGCGTGGCGCCTCACGTCAAGGTGGAGATCATTCCCGGCGCGGGTCACGATCTGACGTTCGCTCAGGCCGAGTTAGTCGATCGACGGATCATTGAATTCGTGAAGCAGCACGCGATTGTGCCGGAGATTGCGACGCTGACCGCGCTTTGATTCCCGGAGCCCGCACGGCTACCGATATTCACTGCGTGGCCTTCATTGCCGCCAGATCCGCGGCGATTCTTGCCGATGCTGCGTCTTGCTTTGCCACATCGGTCCCGAACGCTGTGCCTTCCTCGTAATCGCGCTCCGCAAGCCCCCACTTGTTTTGCCACTCGGCGACCATTTTCTGGCCTGCCGCCGTGGCTTTGGCCCTGTCGTCGCAACTTACCTTGGCTTCCTGGACCGCCTTTCGCAGTCTGAGCGCGTACACTTCCGCCATGTTGTAATGTCCCTGTTCGTGCTTCAGCAGCTCGGCAGTCTTCTGATTCGGTTTCACCCAGGAAGCAGCCGGCGAGAAAAACGCGTAAGTGTCAATGTTCAACAACCCGTTCCTGCAGATAAGCTGATACTGGAAGCCGGTGTCGGAAAGCGCGCTTGGGATTGTGGGCGCGCCTGGCGGGTGTCCCTTGAAGTCATTCCAGCTCAAGGTGGGATGCTGCGTCCAGACAAAGACGGAACCCGATTGGGCGTATATTGGTACGCTGCTCGCGAGGAGCAATGCAAGAAGGGCTCTGGCGGTCAGTGCGGTAGTACCTCCGTCGGATTGGATTATACTTCCAGCGCGAAGGTGGCACAGGCACTCTTGCCTGTGCGCAAGTCTTGGAACTCCGGGCAAGGTGAGAGAGAGGTAAGAGAGCGTGGATCAACTCAATCGCAGGGGTTTTCTGAAGACGGCATCCGTGGCGACGGCCGGAACTCTGATGAGCGGAGCGGCGAAAGTGCACCTTCTGGCGCAGGACCAGGAGCAGGCCGAGCCGCCGAAACCCGTGGCGGCAAACGACCACATCCAGATCGCGCTCATCGGCGCGGGCGGGCAGGGCCAGGGCGACACCAAGGTCGCGGTCCAGGTGCCCGGCGTGAAGATGGTGGCGGCGGCCGATTGTTACGACGGCCGCCTCACGCACTGCAAGGAGCTCTGGGGCGACGACGTCTTCACCACGCGCGACTACAACGAAGTTCTGGCGCGCAAAGACATTGACGCGGTGATCATCGGCACGCCCGACCATTGGCACAAGCAGGTGTCGATTGACGCCATGAAGGCCGGCAAGGACGTCTACTGCGAAAAGCCGATGATCCACCTCTACTCCGACGGTCCGGAGATGATCCGCACGGCGCGCGAGACGAATCGCATCATCCAGATTGGCAGCCAGCGCGTCAGTTCGACAGTCTACGCCAAGGCGAAAGAGCTGCTGGCCTCGGGTGCGATCGGACAACTCAACATGGTCACGGCGTGGTGGGATCGCAACTCCGCGATCGGAGCCTGGGACTACACGGTTCCCCCCGACGCGTCAACTGAGACCTGCGATTGGCCGCGATTCCTCGGCACCGCGCCCAAGATTCCGTTCAATCCCGAGCACTTCTTCCAGTGGCGCAAGTGGAAGGCGTACGGCAGCGGCGTGGCGGGCGATCTGTTTGTGCATCTTTTCAGCGGGACGCACTTTGTCACCAACAGCAACGGGCCTGTGCGGGCCATGGCCACCGGCGGGCTGCGATTCTGGAAGGACGGCCGCGACGTGCCCGACGTCCTGATCGGCATGTTCGATTATCCGCAGGGATTCAATCTCAGCCTGCGCGTGAATTTCGTGGATGGCGGCGAGGAGAGCGAAGGCCTGATCTTCACCGGTTCGGAAGGCACCATGGAAATCGGCGGCGACGCGGTCAGCGTAAATCGCCAGCCGCGCGAGACCGAGCCGGGCTACACGGTCAATTCGTTCGCGGACGCCACCAGGAAGCAGATCCTCGAGGCATACCGGGAGAAGTATCCGATTCCGCATCCGGACGGGCCGCCGCCGCTCGGATACGAGAAGTACGTGGCGCCCTACGGCGACGACGACAGCTACAACCACTTCAAGAACTTCTTCGAGGCGGTGCGCGCGCGCCGCCCGGTGGTGGAAGATGCCGTATTCGGATTCCGAGCGGCCGGCGCTGCGTTGCTCAGTAACCTGAGCTACGAACGAGGCGCCGTGGTCCGATGGGATCCCGAGCAGATGAAGATCGTCTGAGCGCCTCGATTCCCAGGCTGGCGCAGACCTCCCTGAGCCACTCGAAACTTCGCCGGCTTCCCGGCACAAGGTCTGGGCCAGCCTGGCCGTTTTCAATATCGTCCACCGCCCGAAATCACTTCGCCAGCGCGTCTCGATTCTGTTTCGCCCAATCGCTATCCGGCGCAACTGCCTTCATGGGCGGACCGCCTCCGGTTCCGCAGGCGCACGGACCTTCTGTCTTGGCCTCGGTCATGCACGCGCACGATTTTGTCTCGAGGCACGCACAAACGTAAACAGACGGGGCGTTGGTTTTGGCTTTGTGTTTTCCGCCGGACGCGGCCCCGTCGCGCATGGGGCCGTACGCCACCACGATCGAAGCGAGCGTGGCCAGCAATAGGAAAGACAAGAGGATGAGCGTTGCGAATTTCGATCGGTTTCGCATCGAGTGTCTCCTTTGGGTTCGGTTTGACGCTGCGGCGGGCTCGTGCCCCACCCCATTGGGTCCAACGTCATGGAAAATGGCCGGGCACGAGGCCCGCCCTACCTCAAACCGAATCCGTACCCGACGCAATTGGAAGGTTGACACGGCGAGTGGCTCACCGCAATACCCACTTGACCTGTCTTTGGTATAACCATTATGATCCGCCAATGAAGAGAAGCCCTTCCGGAATCGCACCGCCATTCGCCATCCAGAAAGGTGTCCCGGAGGCGCTATACCGGCAGGTCTACGACGGCTATCGGAAGGCGATCGTGGATGGAAGTCTGCGCGCGGGGCAGCGAGTTCCGTCCACGCGCGTGCTGGCCATCGAACTGGGAATCTCGCGCATGCCTGTGCTGAGCGCGTACGCTCAACTGCTGGCCGAAGGCTATTTCGAAAGCCGCGTTGGATCCGGGACGGTCGTCTCGCGGTCGCTGCCGGAGCGCGCGGCACCGGCGGTAGCGGCGGTCCACGACCGCCGGGCTGTGTCTGTAGCGGCAGTCCATGACCGCCGGGCTGGGTCTGCAACGGCGGTCTATGACCGCCGGTCTTTCCAGGAGAAGGGCCGGCGGTCACAGACCGCCGCTACCGCCGCTACAGCCGGCCGCCGAGTCTCGGAGCGCTGCCGGAATCTCACCAACCAGGAAGGATTCTTCCGGTCTCGCCGCGCGGGGCCTTTTGTCGTCAGCCAGATTGCGTTTGAGGATTTTCCACTGGCCGCGTGGAACAGCCTGGTGACGCGTCATTCCAGGAACGCGCAGGCCAGATCCCTCGACTACGGTGATCCGCTCGGGCTGAAGGATCTCCGCGAAGCGATCGCCGCCTACGTGCGGACGGCGCGCGGAGTGCGGTGCGAAGAACACCAGATCGTGATCGTCAGCGGATCGCAGCAAGGTCTGGAACTCACCACGCGCGTGCTGCTCGATCCCGGAGATCGGGTCTGGATGGAGGAACCGGGCTACCGGTTTGCACGCGGCGTTTTCGCATTCAGCGGATGCGCGGTTGTGCCGGTGAGGGTCGATGCTGAAGGCTTGAACGTGGCGGACGGGGCAGAGAAGTGCGGCGCGGCGCGTGCGGTGCTGGTGACGCCTTCGCACCAGTACCCGCTTGGCGTCACCATGAGCGCATCGCGGCGCCTTCAACTGCTGGATTGGGCGGAAAGCAACGCCTCGTGGATCATCGAGGATGACTACGACAGCGAGTTTCGCTATGAAGGCATGCCGGTGACCTCGTTGCAGGGCCTCGACCGCAATTCGCGGGTGGTGTACATCGGAACTTTCAGCAAGGTGCTGTTCCCCTCTTTGCGGCTCGGCTACGTGGTGGTTCCTGAAGATCTGGTGGAGCGCTTTCTCGCGGTCCGCTTTGCGCTCGACATTGGCCCGCCCACTCTTCCGCAGGCGGTGCTGGCCGATTTCATTGCCGAGGGCCATTTCGCGCGTCATATCCGGCGGATGCGGTCGGTGTACGGAGAACGCCGCAGCGCGTTGATCGAGAATCTTCGGCGCCGGCTGGGATCGCGCGTGGAGATCACGGGAGCCGAGGCCGGAATGCATCTTTCAGCGCTGCTGAAAGGGATCTCCGACCGGGAGCTTGTCGCCGGGGCCGCGCGCCGGAATCTGTGGCTGGTGCCTCTTTCCCCTTTTTATATGGGCAAGGCAGCCCGGCTCGGATTCGTCTTAGGCTTCGGCAGCACACCGCTCGAGGAAATACCTGCGGCTGTGCACACACTCGCTGGGTTGCTCGACTCGAATTCCGGTAGTGATGTGACTTGAAGCGTTCTGTCATTTGGGACATCGACATTCCCGCGGGAATGTCAACGGTCAAGGACGACTTTGAATCAGGTAATGACACCCCTGCTCGAATTCTTGAGTGCAGCCGGGCAGGGCTGAAGAGCAGGCAGGTCAAACAGGCGCAGCGGGCAGACCGTGTGCAGCGCTGCCTGCCCGATCCTGAGCGCTCATAGCCGAAAATCGCCAATGGCAGATGGAGCCGCACGCCACACAAGTTCGGTCTTTCCCGGAACGACCCAATCCGCCGGCGATTGCCGCCCGCAGGGTCGTTGGTAGCCTAGAGCTGCGGCCTCGAAGAATTCTCTTGAAAAACTGGGTAGAGTGTGCTAGGCTCAACTCAGCCTCAGAAAGCCTGGAAACTCACCGTGATGCCGCCTGTCTCATATCGCTTGGGCGTGTGCGCCGGTACAGCCATGCCAAGTCTACAGTCGACAGCTGACCGTCAACAGGGTCGTTTGCGCTGCCCCACTTTTGCTCTTTATTCATGCGGCCGGAAGAGAGTTTTCGAAAATCTCGAACGGTGGCCTCTAAATGCGCCTGCCAAAGCCACTCGCAACTTGCGTGATATCAGTAACATACAAAAACATGGGGTCAAAGCGCCGTACCTTGTGCGCATGCCGTCACACGCACCAAACCCGCATTTTATGCGGGAATTTCGCAAGAAATGGGGTGAAAACAGACCCTCCCCCCGGGTCGAGTTTCCGCTACCAAAGCCACTACGGGTTTCGGCTGGTTGGCATGCATATCGTACACTATGTTACGTGTTATGAGATATATACCACACACTCTTCGTGTGAAGCTTGAAAATCATGACGTTGCGCCCAAAGCCACTATTTTACGCCACCGAAGGCTCATGAACACCCGCTGTAGTGGCGGTGTCCTCACCGCCGAGAAGCTTGTGCTCCGGCCGCCAGGGTGGGAGACAGCGGCGCCAGAAGCGGCGGCCGCTGACAAATTGGGAACCGCGACGTCGTGATGAGGTTGACAGTGGATCCGCGCGAATTTATCCTTCTCGGTAACCCTGAAGTGCTCCAGCCATTTTTGCAAAATTGCCTCACCGTACCTTCGGTACCCACTGGGAGGGAGAAATGAACTGCTCTGCAAGGCGCAAGCTGGCAGCCCTCGTCTCCGCCGTCGTCGTCATCGCCTTGTTCGCATCCGTCGCCCCTGCACAGGATGTCGAGAAGTTGCCTTACATGGATACCAGCCTGACGCCTGAGCAGCGCGCTGCCGACCTCGTTCACCGCATGACGCTCGAAGAGAAAGCCTCGCAGCTTGTAAACCAGGCGCGCGCGATTCCACGGCTCAAGGTTTCGGCGTACGACTGGTGGAGCGAGTCGCTCCATGGCGTCGCCGTTGACGGCACGACGGAGTTTCCCGAGCCCATCGGTCTGGCCGCCACTTTCGACGCGCCGGGCATTCACGAGATGGCTACTGACATCGGCATCGAGGGACGCATCAAGCACGTGCAGGCTGTGAGGGCCAACGGCGGATTCAGCAATATCTTCCAGGGCCTCGATTTCTGGGCTCCGAACATCAACATCTTCCGCGATCCGCGCTGGGGCCGCGGCCAGGAAACTTACGGCGAGGATCCCTTCCTCACGGGCCGCATGGCGGTGGCCTTCGTCACCGGAATGCAGGGCGACGATCCCAAGTACTATCGCGTGATCTCCACGCCCAAACACTATGCCGTACACAGCGGACCGGAGCCTACGCGGCACTTCGCCGACGTGGACGTCAGCAAGCACGACGAGCTCGACACCTACGAAGCCGCTTTCCGGGCTGCGGTCACCGAAGGCAAAGCCGGATCGGTGATGTGCGCTTACAACGCCATCAACGGCCAGCCGGCTTGCGCCAATCAATTCCTGCTCCAGGATCAACTGCGCGGAAAGTGGGGCTTTCAGGGGTACGTGGTCTCGGATTGCGGCGCCGTTCTCGACATCTTCAACGGCCACCGCTATCGTCCCACCCAGGCCCAGGCGTCGGCCATCTCGCTGGAACGCGGGATGGACAACGAGTGCGCCGATTTCTTCGCGAAAGTGAAGGACGACCACGATTACCGGCCGTACGTCGAAGCCGTCCGGCAGGGCTACCTCAGCGAGAGCGAGATCGACACGGCGCTCGTCCGCCTCTTCAGGGCGCGGATCAAGCTCGGAATGTTTGATCCGCCGGACATGGTTCCGTATACGAAGATTGACGAGAAAGAGCTCGACAGCGCCGAGCACCGCGCGCTGGCGCGGAAGCTCGCGAACGAGTCCATGGTGCTGTTGAAAAACGATGGCACTCTGCCGCTCAAATCAGGAATCACCAGGATCGCCGTAGTCGGGCCGCTCGCGGATCAGACGAAGGTCCTGCTCGGGAACTACAACGGAAACCCGACGCACACGGTCTCAATGCTGGAGGGCTTGAAAGCCGAGTTCCCGAACGCGAAGATCACGTACGTTCCCGGAACCCAGTTCCTGCGCAAGGACGGTAATCCGGTCCCCGATAATCTGCTGACGACGACTGAGGGCAAACCCGGTCTCACCGCGAGGTACAGTAACTTCGAGGGAATAGCACTGGGGCCTGGAGCGAGGCCGAGTCCGCTCACAAGCCGGGTTGAACCGAATATCAATCTCAGCGACACCACTCTGCCGGCGGAGGCAGCAGGGAAGAAGTCGATTGCCGTGGAGTGGACAGGATTCCTGACGCCGCCGGATTCGGGTGACTACCTCGTTGGGATACGCGCCGATGGTTTTGCGCGGGTGATGGTGGGCGGCAAGGAGGTCGCGCAGGAGTTTGGAAGTCATGGAGCCGAAGCGAACACTGGCCGCGTGAGTCTGGACAAGGGGCAGAAAGTCGCGCTCACGGTCGACTATGGAAATATGGGCGGAGGGCCGCCGCGCGCGCAACTGATCTGGGCGAAGGTGAACAATGCGCCGGCGCCTGAGGCTATAGCGGCCGCCAGGAATGCCGACGTCGTGATTGCCGCCGTCGGCATCACCAGCGAACTCGAAGGCGAGGAAATGCCGGTGAGCGAACCTGGGTTTCTTGGCGGAGACCGCACTAGCCTCGATCTGCCGGCACCGGAAGAGGCCCTGATCGAAGCCGTCGCCGCAACGGGCAAGCCTCTCGTCGTCGTGCTGATGAATGGCAGCGCGCTGGCCGTGAACTGGGCCAATGAACACGCCAATGCGATCCTCGAGGCGTGGTATTCCGGCGAGGAAGGCGGCGCGGCGATCGCCGAAACCCTGAGCGGGAAGAATGATCCTGCGGGCCGCTCGCCGGTCACTTTCTACAAGGGCGTGGACCAGTTGCCGAATTTCGAAGACTACTCGATGGAGAATCGGACCTACCGCTATTTCCGGGGAAAGCCGCTCTATCCTTTCGGCCATGGCCTCAGTTACACGACATTCAGTTACGGCGATCTCAGCGTTCCGCAGACCGGCGTGAAGGCGGGCGATCCCGTCGGAGCGGATGTGACCGTAACCAACACCGGAAAAGCAGCGGGAGATGAGGTCGTGCAGCTCTACTTGAAATTCCCGCAGGTTGCCGGGGCGCCACGAATCGCACTGCGCGGATTCCAGCGGATTCACCTCGATCCGGGAGCAAGCGCGAGGGTTCATTTTGAGCTGAAGAATCGTGACCTGGGCATGGTGACGTCAGACGGCCATCCCATCGTCGCCGGCGGCGATTACACCGTCAGCATCGGCGGCGGCCAGCCTGATACCGGCGCGCCGGGGTCCATGGGGCACTTCCATGTAGAGGGCCAGATCGATTTGCCAGAATAGCGGCTGTACTCCGAGGGCGAGGCGTTCGCTTGCAGTGTTCCGTCGCGCACGCTTCACGCGGAAGGCGACCGGCGCGGTTGTGTTGGTTGCGGGGGCCTGCAACCCCCTGAATCTGTCATCCCGTTGGTAATTCCGTTTCGTCTCGATCTTACGCACGGGTTCGGGGACAAACTGTTCCTGTAATCCGCCCAATATCAAGAATTTCCCAACGTCCACGCGTACCGGTCGCCCACCCAAGAGAGGGGCCTCGCGCCATGCCGCACGTGGGTTTGGATTGCTGCTTTCACGCATGGTTGCCGGCGTCCAGCAAGGCAACCCCTTCCAGGGGAACCCACTCGACCGACGAAAAATTAGCTAGCTTCTTCTCTTCAAGCTCAGCGTAGTCGGCTGATTTCGTCCCAGTCTGAAAAATCAAATAGCCCTCGAGACTCCTGGGAACAGCAAGCAGGGGATTTACACGCTTAGGGGAGATCTCAATGTGGAACCTGC
>JASHQD010000160.1 GCA_030037755.1 Terriglobia bacterium | reverse complement strand
GCCTCGGCGCGACCTGCGGCCGATCGGCCGTATCGTTCCCGAAGCGCCTGCCGCGCCAGCTCCGAAACGGACATGCCCGATTGCCGGGCCTGGATGTGCAGAGCTTGCCACAGATCGTCGTCGAGGTAGAGTTGAGTTCGCCGCATGATGTATACTATACATCGTCCACGTTTGGCGGGCAAGGGCGCTCCGTCGTGAGTTCAGTCAGTCTCATCAGCGGGCTGGAACTTTCCTGCTTGGTGTTCGTGTAATCGAGTGCCCGGGGAGCCTTCGATGCGAGCAACTGAGTTCGAATTCCGCTATCGTTTTTTCATCATCATCGCCATCTTCTTTGCCGCGTTCTGGTGTTACGCGCTCGATCCCGTCGGCGTATCCGTGATGCTGGCGGGATGGTTCACCGGCCACCCCATGGAACTCAGCGTCGCGGGGGACCGTCACCTGGTGCAGATTGTCCTCGCTGTGGGAGTCGTGCTTACGTTCCTGGCCGCGCTCGTCCGCACCTGGGCCGCTGCCTACCTGCAGAGTGAGATCGTTCACGACTGGGACCTGCACGCCGAGGGATTGGTGGCCGACGGCCCGTTTCGCTATGTTCGCAATCCGCTCTATTTTGGTGGCGTGCTCTTTGCCGTCGGATTTGGCCTCGCAGCCAGCCGCCTGGGCTTTCTGGTGGCCGTGGCCGCGCTGACCCTCTTCTATTATCGGCTCATCGCGCGCGAGGAATCGCAGTTGAAGAAGACGCAAGGCGAATCATACCTCCGATATCTCCAGGCCGTTCCCCGGCTGATTCCGTCCTTGACGCCGCGGGTGCCCGCCGGCGGGCTCGCGCCGCGCTGGGGCCAGGCGTTCTTCGGTGAGACCTTCATGTGGTTCTTCGCCATCGCCGGCGCATGCTATGCCGCCACGCTGAACGGGCGGCTCTTCCTGATTCTGATTGGCGCGGGGATCGCGGCTTCCATGATCGCGAAAGCCGTCCTGCAGCGGCGGCATCCCGGCACCGGGCCGACGGCGGCTGCCTAGACGCTTTGAGCCCTGCTCTTCTGACGGCTGCTCTACGTCATGAGCGACGCACTGACTGGTAAAAACTTGAAGAAGAAGGCGGCTGAGCCGCGCACAAACTGGAAGCGTCTTCGCGCCCGCACGGATGCGCAGATCCGAGCTGCTGTGCGCAAAGACCCTGAAGCGAAGCCCACAGACGAAGCTTTCTGGGCTACCGCCAAAGTCGTTCTGCCGCTCCGCAAGCAAACCGTCACCATCCGGCTCGACGCCGATCTTCTCGACTGGTTTCGCGCCAACCGGGGGTACCAGACTCGCATCAACGCTATTCTTCGCTCCTACATGAATGCGCAGATCCACGGCCGGTAGGAATCCGGCACGAACTCAACGGCCCGGACCCTCATTGCCTCGTCTCCTCGCCCCACGGCAGCAGCATCTGCGGCGCTGCTTTTGGCGAGGGGCCTGGACGGCGCGCGTCCAGACCGTACTTGGCGCGCAACTCCGCCACCAGTTTGCCGATTCTTTCCTTGTACTCGCCCTTGAGATAGGCCGAGTGCGCGTACAGGCGGCGATAGCGCGCCACGAGGTGAGGGAATTCCGCTTCGAGGAACGGCATGAAGTGGCTCATGGCCGTGGGCATGAGGAACAGGACGTTGCCGTGCAGCGTGCGCGCGCCGGCGGCCGCGGCCTTGCGGAACAGATCGTCGAGCGCCTCTGGATCGTCGGTGATGCCGGGCAGAATCGGCATGGCATTCACGCACACGTCGATGCCGGCTTCGGACAGTTGCTTCACAGCCTCAAGACGCTTCGCCGGCGGCGGCGCTTTGGGCTCGAGCAATCGCGCCAGACGCCGATCGGTCGTGGTGATCGTCAGGTGGACGCTGAACCGGTGCCGCTTCGAGATCGTTTTCAGCAATTCGAGGTCACGCAGGATCAGGACGCTCTTGGTGGTGATGGAGAAATCGAGGCCTTCGAACCCGGCGAACACTTCGAGAATCCGCCGCGTGATCTCGAACTGCTTCTCGGCCGGCTGGTAGGGATCGGTGGCGGTGCCAAGCGCGATCGATTGGCCGCGATCGCGCGCCCGGGCGAGCTCGACGCGCAGCAGTATCGGCCCGTTGACCTTGGCGTAGATCTTGCGCTCGAAGTCGAAGGTGTCGCGCAGCTCCATGAACTCGTGCGTGTAGCGCGCATAGCAGTACTGGCATCCGAATTCGCAGCCGCGGTAGGGATTCAGCGTCCAATCGAAGGGCATGCGCCCGCTCGACTCGCGGTTCAGCGCGGATTTCGACTCGAGCTCGAAATACTCCACGCTGGCGCGCTCGCGAGTCTTCGGGCTCGCGGCTGCCAGGCGGGCGATTCCCACCAGTCGGGTTGCGTTTGAGCCGTGCACAGGATGGAGCGAAGTGGTGGCCATGCGGGGCGCCTCCGCCCGATCGCGGCCATCCAATTGGGCCCGAACGGGCAAGCCTTACTTTCGCTTTTTATTCGCCATCTGTCAAGAGGGGTAGGTAAATGGGTCAGTTTGAGGTGGGGCGGCCTGCCCCTACGTCAAACGACCTACTACCTCTTTGCTCTTGACTTCCGGTCACATTGGTACTATGTTGCAAATGTCAGCTCAATAAGTGGCACGAAAGCGACCCCTGGCCCGATCGATTGCCGCTCGTTCGAGGTGCGGGCATGTCCGTGCGATCCACCTCTGTAACTCCAGGCTTTCTGGCCGTACGCCGCCGTTTAAAGCACAGGTTCGTCCCGCGTAGCGCGGGCGATTCGCGCCCGGGACCTGGTATCGTGGCGAAGGATCGGCGAGATCGCCCTGCCCGCTCGAGGTCGGGCTCTGCAAACGACTGGGGTTGTCGGCCTGAAGGCGGGCGCTGCCAGCTTGAGGGTGTGCGCCACGGTTTGCGAGCACATCCTCCCGGAACAAAGCTGGAAACCCCTTTATTTTCTGGAAGTAACAGAGACCATATGTCGACCAGATGCGGATTCGACTTTGCGGCGATCCGAGCAGGACTGAGAACCGGGGAGGGAGTCTCAAACGCGATGAACGGAAGAAACGGCCGAGGCCGAAGAACCGGCAGCGGGGATGAGGTGGTGGTCAGGCTTTCCGCCTTGAACCGGGATCGTCCCCTGTGGTACGTTCAGGCCTTACGTTTCCTGAGCTTCGCCTGACACACTCGAGAAATGCCCACGCGAATTCCCGACGAACATCGCCTCGCTGCTTGGAAAATTACCACGTTTCAGTGGTCGGTTTGTTTTGTGTTCCTCGCGCTTCTCGGTGGGTATTGGCGCTTGCAGGTGAGCCAACACCAGAGATACCTGGAAGAATCCGACCGCAACCGCATCCGCAACCTCCCGGTGATCGCGCCGCGCGGACGCATTCTCGACCGCGAGGGCCGCGTGCTCGTGGACAACTCGCCGGCTTTCAGCATCCTGCTCTCACGCGAGAACGCCGCGGCGCTGACGCCTGGGCATCTGACCGCCATCGCGCGCGGGCTCGACCTCGATCCCCATGACGTCACGGATCTGATCGCCCGCACGGCCAGGCTGCCGCGCTACCAGCCGGTGCTGTTGAAGCCCGCGGCGTCGCTCGAAGACGTGGCCTTCGTCGAGTCGCATCGCGTGGAGTATCCCGAGCTCGACCTCATCGGGACCCAGGAACGCTTCTACCTGAAGCACGACATTGCCGCGGCCATGATCGGCTACGTGGGCGACGTATCGGAAGATATCATCGCCGAGAGCCATTCCAAGTACCGGCCCGGCGACGTGGTCGGCAAGAGCGGCATCGAGCGCGAGTATAACGACGTGCTCGCCGGGCGCGACGGCATGCGCCGCGTGATCGTCAACAGCCGGGGCCAGGAAGTGGGCTCCATGACCACGCTGGACGCGCATCCGGGCAACGATCTGCGCCTGACGATCGATCTCGACCTGCAGATGGCAGCCGAGATGGCGCTGGGCGATCGCGAGGGCGCGGTGGTGGCGATCGACCCGCATACCGGCGAGGTGCTGGCCATGGTCAGCCATCCCGCCTTCGATCCCAACGATTTCGCGGGTGGGATCGATGCGGTCTCCTGGCGCGATTTGATGGGTAATCCTGAAAAGCCCCTGATGAACAAGGCCACGCAGGCGCAACTCGCGCCCGGTTCGGTCTTCAAGATCGTCACTTCAACCGCCGCGCTCGAGACCGGAACCATCCGGCCGGACTTCACGGTCATGTGCCACGGCGAGGTGACCATCTACGGCCATACTTATCACGACTGGGTGTGGAACAAGCGCAAAGCGCACGGCGCTGTGGACCTGCATCGCGCCATCGCCCAGTCCTGTGACGTGTACTTCTACACGCTGGGCAAGATGATCGGGATTGACAAGCTTGCGTATTTCGCCAGGCAACTTGGCCTCGGCGCGCGGACCGGAGTCGATCTGCCGGGCGAAGACGCGGGTTTGATGCCCTCGCCCGAATGGGTAGAGCGCGCGTTCAAGAGGAAATGGTGGGCCGGCGAGACGATTTCGGTTGCGATCGGCCAGGGCGCGGTTGAAGTTACGCCGCTGCAACTCGCGAACCTCATGAGCGGCGTGATCTCCGGCGGCGCGTTCCATCGTCCGCACCTCGTCTTCCGCGACGAGCTTGAGGCGCTGGGCCAGAATCCGCCCGAAGATCACGAGCGCGACTTCCCCATCAGCCAGGAGACGCTGGGGGCGGTCACGCAAGGGCTGTGGGCTGTCGTGAATGAAGGCGGGACGGGAGCGAGCGCGCACGTCGACGGTCTCGACATTGCGGGCAAGACGGGCACGGCGCAAGTGGTGAGCGCGAACCTGAAGCAATCGGCGCATTCGGCCGGATTCAAAAACAACGCCTGGTTCGTGGGATACGCGCCCTTCAGCAGCCCGGAGATCGTGGTGGCGGCGCTGGTGATGCACGGCGAGGAATCTTCGGTGGCGGCCCCCGTGGCCCGCGACGTGATCAAGGCGTATTTCGAGAAGCACCAGGCGCCGCATCTGCCGGCGCTTTATCAGGCGAGAACGCAGGCGCTGCTGGAGCGCCCGGCGCACTGAGGGCGCCTCGATGAGGCTACTGATCTAGCATACGCTGCAGGCCCGTGAAATCTCCGGACGAGAAAGCCTGCTGGAATTCGCGCTGTACTTCCTCGACGAGCGCGCGCGGGCCGGACTCGAGACTCTGCGGATCGAGCGTCTCGAGAAGCAGCAGCCCGGGAGCGATACCCAGCCAGTTGGCCAGCCGCCGCGCCACCTCGATCGTCTCCGGACGCTTGCCCCTTTCGAGCAGAGAGAGATAACTGGGGCTGAGGCCCAGAGTCCGCGCCAGATGTTGCTGGCTCAGGCCGCGTGTGGTCCGCAGACGATACAGGATTTCAGACATTTCCAACTCGGTTCGTCCTGGAACAGCCAAGCTCACGTCATCCGAAGTCCACAAGCGCGCGTGCGGAACGAAGCTTCCGATAATCAAGATAGTAACGGGCGTGTTGCCGGTCAAATTAACTTTTGTTAATCCTGCGTAAAGGTTTGTCCACGTGGGCATCGAGATGGGACATGGCCCGGCGCTTCATTGTCGGTAAAGCCTCGTATGGGCGCGTTATAATAAGGACATAAGGATGGGTCAGAGCGCCATCAAACGCGGAGTTCTTGCGGCGGTTCTCGCACTGCTAATGCTGCCGGTGGGTTCACGGGCTCAAGGGAGCGCTGAGTCCGCGCCGGCGGCCAAGCCGCTTTCCGAGCAGCAGATTATTGGGCTGGTGGCAGGCCAGGTCAATAGCCAGCGGCTCGCTCTACTGGTGGCGGCGCGCGGCATCAGTTTCGCGCCCACACCGGAGTTCCTTGACGCGCTTCGCAAGGCGGGCGCCGACGACGTCCTGATTCGCGCAATCCGGGACATCAAGCCCGCGCCGGCTCCGCCGGTGGTCGCGTCGCGCGATAGCTCGGGCAGCCCGGGAATCACCGCCGCAGCGCCTGCGTCGCCCCCATCACCTTTGCCCGCGCTGCCGGCGCCGCCGGCCTGTCCTCCCGTCGTGCCTGCCATCACAGCGCCGCCCGCGCCGACAATGGCAGAAATCCAGAGGACCGTGCAGCAGGATATCGCCGAGGCCGACGCATCCGCTGCGCGGCAAGCCTGGGCCGAAGCGGAATCGCGGTACCGGCAGGCGCTGAAGCTCGATCCCGGCAACGTGAGCGCGCACCTCGGCCTGGGAAACGCTCTCAGCGCGGCGCAGCGCTGGGATGAGGCCGCGGCCGAATACCGCCAGGCGTCGCGGCTCGACTCTTCAAACGTGCAGGCGCAGAGACGGCTTGGAGAGGTCCTGGCGCAGAAGCGCGATTGGGACGGCGCCATCGAAGCTTACCAGGTCGCAATCGGATTGCAGCCGAACGATGCTGTACTCGAGTCCAGGCTGGGCGATGCCCTCTACGGCAAGGGTTCGCTCGCGGAGGCCGCCAAGGCTTATCAGGCGGCTGCGGCGTTGGCCCCGGCAGATGCGGCGAATAAGAGCCGGCTGGGATCTGCACTATACGCCTCGGGCGATCTCGCGGGCGCGGTCAGCGCCTATCGTGATGCCATCAAGTCAGGTTTGAACGACGCCGCGGTCCACAATAGTCTCGGCGATGCGCTGCTCGCTCAGGGCGACCGGCGCGGCGCGCTCGAAGAGTATCATCGGGCGTTCGAGCTCGCTCCCAACAACTCGACGATCGGCGCCGCCTACGCCGCCATTCTCAAGACTCTCGCTAATCAAGGGCCGCCCGCGAGGCCCTCCAAGCCATGAACCGGCTGCCCCGAATCGCCATCGTAGGCCGGCCCAATGTCGGCAAATCCACCCTGTTCAATCGCATCGTCGGACGGCGTCGCGCGCTGGTCGGCAATGAGCCGGGAATGACGCGCGATCGTCTTTACGGACGCGCCGAATGGCTGGGCCGGCCGTTCGAGGTGGTCGACACGGGCGGGATGATGGAAGCCGCGCTTGAAGAGCCATCGAGTGCGGGACCCGCGAGCGAGATCGCGGCGGGCATTCTGAGCCAGGCGCGCGCCGCGATTCGCGAAGCGGCTCAGGTGGTACTGGTCGTGGATGCGCGCCAGGGACTGCTGCCTCTCGACGAAGAATTGGCCCGCCGGCTGCGCGCCACCGGCAAGCCGCTCACCCTGGCCGTGAACAAGGTCGACTCTGATCGCCAGGAGGCGCCGAGCGCCGAGTTTCACCGGCTGGGGATCGACGGAACCTACCTGATCTCGGCAGAGCACGGTCGCGGCGTGGCCGAGCTTCTGGATCACATCACGTCCGGGCTCGCGGTGGAACCATCATCGACCACCGACCCCGGACCGCCCGACCCCGGACTGCCCGACTCCGGAGTGACCATCCGCGTTGCCATCATCGGCCGGCCCAACGTGGGAAAATCCACGCTGCTCAATCGCCTGTTGAACGAAGAGCGTTCGATCGTGACGCCGCTGCCAGGGACGACGCGCGATGCCGTCGATGCCGATCTCGAGGTGCGCGGGCAGCGCTTTCGACTGATCGACACCGCGGGCATCCGGCGCAAGGGCAAAACGCATCTGCTGGCCGAAAAGCTGAGCGTGATCCAGGCCCGCAAGCACCTCGAGCAATCCGACGTCGCCGTGCTGGTGCTCGACGCCACCGAAGGCGTCACGGCTGCCGACGCGCACATCGGGGGCTACGCCTACGAGAGCCGGCGCTCGGTCGTGATCGCCGTGAACAAGTGGGACGCTATCGCCAAGGCTCCTGACGCGATGAAGCAATTTACGGAAGACGTGCGCGATCATCTCAAGTACCTGAGCTTCGCGCCGCTCGCGTTCATATCGGCGCTGAAAGGCCAGCGCCTGGGCAAGCTTCTCGACATGATTGTGGAGGTGGCGGCCGCGCGGCGCTATCGCATTCCCACGGCGGAGATGAATCGCTTTGTGCAGCAGCTCGATTTTGAACGCGCGCCCGTTCCCGGGGGCAAGCCGCTGCGCCTGTACTATCTCACGCAGGCCAAGGTTGCGCCTCCGACGTTTGTGGCGTTCACAAATCGCAGCGGCACGCCGCACTTTTCGGTGGAGCGCTTTCTCGAGAACCGGATCCGGGAACGATTTCCATTCCCCGGCACGCCTCTCGTTTTGGAGTGGCGGCGCAGCCGGTGATTGGCGGGAACGCTAAGGATACTCGTGAAAAATCGGCCACGACCGTGACTGGCCTATCTTGATCTCGTTAGCGGCGGGTCCGGGCACGGTCAAGGGCGACCTTGAGGCTGATTGGCAGGTCGCCCTAACCCCCTTCACGGGCATCCCACTCGTTTGGGGCGAGCGTGCTGGAACGTTCCCGTGTTCGCTTCCGGGTAAGATTAAGTTGATTTAGCAATCGCGTCAAGATTATCAGGTTGGGTATACCACAGCCTTTAAAGAGCTTGGTGCTCTACTTATTGACCAAGGAAATATTCGAGCTTGGAACAGCGGGTTGGCCGGAAATCCAAAATCGTTCATTTTGCAAATCTTCCGGTGTATGCTGCAGCAGAAGGATATCGACATCGGTCGGTGTCTTGGGAGGCCTTTTTGCCATGACTTTTCTCAATACGCGCTATCGCTTGACCCGAAGTCTTACCACGGAGGAGATTGAGCGCACCGCGTCGCTCTCGACGATCTACGGAATCCGCGCCCTTGACTTCGACGGCGACGATCTGGTGATCGAGTACGACGCCTCGCGCATCCACGAGGCCGAAGTGCTGGCGGCAGTGCGTCGCGCTGGACTGCCCGTGGTGCCGCCGCAGCCGATCCCGCTCGGCGGCTTTGACCATACCGGCGAGTTCCGTGACTTTGCCTGGCCGACTTCGGGACTGAGCCCGGTAAACGAGAATTCCTGACTGTTTTTGCGATGCAGGCAGTGCCAATCGAAATTCGCCCCGCTCCTGTTCGCCCACCGATTACCCCGGGTGCGGGCCGCTGATTCAGGCCGTGCCGCTGATCTCTACGATCGGGAGCCTTCATGCCTTGTACTCGATCAGGTGACGCCGTCCGCCACAAGCTTCCGTTTCGCGCGGTGATAGGGTGGATGGCCACAGTTGTCCTCGTCGCCCTCGCGTTTGCATCTCTCAAGGCCGAGGACAAGCCGCCGCTGACGCTCGACGAGTTCTTCAACTCCGTCGCTATCGAGAGCGTCGAGATGTCGCCTGACGGACACGCGGTAGTGATCGGCACTTCGCGCGCCGATTGGGACCACGATCGCTTCCGAGAGGATTTGTGGCTCTATCGCGACAACGGCAGTCCGGGAAGCGGGAGCCTGGTCCCACTCACCAGCAGCGGCCACGATTCCCATCCACAATGGTCTCCGGACGGCCGCTGGATCGCATTTCTTTCCGACCGCGGAGGCGATGCCGTCGAGGTCACGCGGAGAAAGGGCGGCGCGCGCGGCGAGGACAGTGACGATGATGACGACGATGCCGGGACAAAGGGAAACCCGCCGGTAGAGGTATGGGTAATTCCGGCTAACGGCGGCGGAGCCTTTCCGGTAACGCATGGCAAGGAAGAAGTGCACGCGTTCGCGTGGTCCGCCGACTCGCGGCTGATCTACTTCGCCACGCGCCAGGCGTGGTCGAAAGATCAGGAAGACGCCTACAAGAACGAATGGAAGGACGTGATTCAATTTCGCGAATCCGAGCGCGGCGACGCCCTTTTCAGCGTGGACATGAGCGCCGCCGCCGCCGGCCTCGCGTCATCGCCGGTAACGCCCCCGCCCGCCAGTCCGCTCGCTACCTTGACATGGCGCGTCAAGGCGCTTGCGGCCTCGCCCGACGGCCACCGCCTGGTCCTCAACACGGACTCGCCCTCGGAGCGCCAGGAGATGCTCGAATCCTACAACCTGGAACTGGTCGATCTCCCTTCCGGGAACCTGCACCTGCTGAGTCACACGCAGGCGATTTATGAAGATCCTGTGTGGTCGCGCGACAGCCGCCGTGTGTTCTTTGGCGTGGAGAACGGATCGGTGGAGGGAAACTACGCCGACGCTCAACAGCGTGTCTATTCCGTACAAGTGCCGGACGCGTTCACCGGGCATGATCCGGCATCGTACATGCGCTGGGGGCAGAAATTCGAGGGCGCGCTCGAGCGACACGCCCTGCTGTCGGACGGCAGTCTGATCGTGACCGGCCGGCTCGGGACCGAGGTGCAGTTGTACGATGAGCGCGATCCCGGGTCCGCGTTGCAGGCCTGTGCCGGGTGGGCCGGCACCTACGAGATGCCTTCTGGCGCCGCTCATTCGCCGCGAGTCGCATTTGTCTATTCGTCGCTCGAGCAGCCCCCTGAGGTCTATCTTGCGGAGGGCGCGGAAGAGATCGATAAGGCTCGTCCCATTACGGCCTTCAACCGCCTCTTTACCACGCGCGCCCTGCCGGAAGGAAAACCCTACCGCTGGAAGGCCGACGACGGCACCACGGTGGAAGGCATGCTCATCTATCCGCCGGGCAAATTCGGCGCTGAGCATTCGCCCATGTTTACCTTCATCCACGGCGGTCCCGAGGATGCCGACGGCAATCATTTCGAGGCGGACTGGTACCAGTGGGCGGCCCTCGCCGCCACGGACGGCTGGCTGGTGTTCGAGCCCAACTATCGCGGCTCGGTCGGCTACGGCGACAAGTTCGCGCTCAGCATCATCGGGCCGATCGTTTCGCGTCCGGGCAAAGATATCCTGGAGGGCATCGATCAACTTGTTCGCGACGGGATCGCCGATCCCGAGCATCTCACGGTGGGCGGCTACAGCTACGGCGGCTACATGACCAACTGGCTGATCACGCAAACCACCCGCTTCAAGGCGGCCGCCACCGGAGCGGGCGCGGTGGAGCACGTGGCCAATTGGGGCAACGACGACACCACCTTTGACGACGCATACTTCCTGGGCGGCGTTCCGTGGAAGGCCGAGAAGAACTATAATGCCGAAGCCGCCATCTGGCAGTTCGACAAGGTCACCACGCCGACGCACGTAGTGGGCGGCGCCGATGATATCCGCGTCTATGTCGGCGAGGACTATTTGCTGGAACGCGCGCTGATGGCGCGAGGCGTGCCCACCAGCCTGCTGATTTTCCCCGGAGAGGGCCATTCCCTCGATAAGAACCCGTGGCACGGGAAGATCAAGGTGCGGGAAGAATTGAAGTGGCTCGACAAGTATGGCAAACGATAGTCGTGCAACAATGGGCGGGGGGAGACGGGAGCCAAAGCAATGGCCGAATGTACGCATCTCGATCAGATTCGCGACGTAAAGCCGCACACGCGCGGATGCGAGGAATGCCTGAAGATGGGCGACACCTGGGTACACCTGCGTCTTTGCATGGAGTGCGGGCACGTGGGCTGCTGCGATTCGTCCAAGAACAAGCACGCCACGAAGCATTTCCATTCCAGCCACCATCCCATCATGAAGTCGTTCGAGCCCGGCGAGGACTGGGGCTGGTGTTACATCGACGAGGTGGAACTTGATTTCGCCTGAGTGGCCGCCGCTTCCATTTCATGAATGGGAAAGCACCTGCGACACGCTGCACATGTGGACCCAGATCGTGGGGAAGACGCAGCTGGCGTTGACGCCGCTCGAGAATCACTGGTGGAATGTCACGTTTCGTGTGACGCCGCGCGGACTCCGTACGCCGCCGATCCCTTTCCGGCACGGTGGCCCCGAGGTCTTTGACGTTGAGTTCGATTTCGTTCGGCACCAACTTGATGTGCGGACGAGCGAAGGGCGGTCATGGAGCACGGCGCTCTACCCGCGATCCGTAGCGGATTTCTACGCCGAGTACATTTCGGGCTTGCGCGGGCTTGGAATTGAAGTGGAGATGCATCGCACACCCGACGAGTTTGACGACAAGACCCCGTTCGACGAGGACCAGCATCATGCCTCTTACGACGCTGCCCGCGTCGAAAGCTTCCGGCGCATTCTGATCAACGCGGACCGCATTCTCCGGCAATTCCGGTCGCGATTCATCGGCAAGTGCAGTCCCGTGCATTTCTTCTGGGGCTCGTTCGACCTTGCGGTTGGCCGGTTCAACGGCCGGCGCGCGTCCGTGCCTCCCGGAGCCGACCCCGTCACTCGCGAAGCCTACTCGCACGAAGTGATCGGCACCGGATTCTGGCCCGGCGACAGGCGCTTTCCACAACCCGCCTTCTACTCGTATACCGCTCCCGCGCCGGCAGGACTCGACCGCGAAACGCCGCGTCCCGCGGGAGCGTACTGGGACCTGAAACTCGGCGAGTTCATCTTCAAGTACGAGGACGCGCGCGCGGCACAATCGCCCGAGGAAGCAATCCTCGATTTCTGTCAGAGCACCTACGAAGCTGGGGCGAAGCTGGCCGGGTGGGATCGCGAAGCTCTCGAACGTCAAACCTAGTCTGGACCGAAAGCCAGGCGCAAAACCACCACCATAGCCACGCCGGCCGCGACCGCGAGCACGGTCCGTACGCCATGCATCTTGTTGACCTCCGGAATCAGGTCCGACGCCGCCACGTACAGCGTCACGCCGCCGGAGAGCGCGAGTCCGGCGTTCAGCCAGTGGCGCGCCATCCCCATCGCGACCACCCCGATCAGACGGGAGACGCCCAGCGCCGCGGCCGCCCACAGGCCGGCATGCCGGCTCTCGCGCGCCGCCGCCATCACCGAGGCGATGGCGAATCCTTCCGGCAGGTTGTGCAGCAGAACGGCGCCGAAGATCACCGTGCCGAGCCAGGGCGAGATTAGAAAGCCCGACGTTATCGCGACGCCGTCGAAGAAGGTGTGAATCGAGAGTCCGCCCAGCGCCAGGTAGGCGACTCGCCGGTTGCGGAAGGGCTCGACGTGCGTCTCTTCGCCGTAATGGAAGTGCGCCGGAAATGAGTGCTCGAATACGTGCACCACGAAGTAGCCGGCCAGGATGAGCGCCGGCGCGGTCTCGCCGCCACGCTTGAGGCTTTCCGGGATGATTTCCGCGAGAGCCGTGGCCAGCATGAATCCGGAGCCCACGGCGATGAAGTAAGCGAGAAACGTCCGGCTCCAGGCGCGCGCCGCCACAATGGCCGCGCCCGCCAGATTCGCCAGACCCGCGGCCGTGCCGAGCAGCAGGCTGATCGCAACCGGAGACATGTAGACAGCATACGGTAAACTGCGGCCGGCAAACAGCCGAGGTTTCCTGCGCAGTGAACAGCTCGCCCTGCCTTAGTCGATCCGCTTGATGGGAATGTCTCTGCCACCCGTGTGAACCACCATCCTGACGATGCGGCCGCTGCTATCGGACTCAAACGTGAGTTCATCGTCCGACGTCTTTGAGAAAAACTCGTTCTCGCTTTCCGCGAAGATCTCCTCCTTCGGCTCATCATTCTCCTGGATGGACAGATGATCTCCCTCTCGCCGGATAGTCTCGATCAGGTTGGGGGGCTCGCCGTAACGTCCGGCGTAGCGATCGAGGAGCTTGGGATCGACGGCGACCAGCTTGTGCTGCTTCAGCGGCGGACGCGGAGGCAACTCGTTGTAAGGCGTAAAGCCCTCCCATTCGATGGGCGTGTAGGTGTTCTTGAGCAGTGTCTCCAGCAGGTCCTTATAGATGCCCTCTCCGTTCGAGCTGTTGGTCATAATCAGCATGCCGGTTTTCGGGCCCGTAAAACACACGGCGTAGTTCCGGAACCCGTCGGCGTGACCCTCTTTGAAGAACGCTTGACCGTACGGCGTCCAGTAAAGACCCCAGCCGAGCCCGTAGCTCAGCCGTATGGATTTGTTCGCGTCCGTTGGGATGAGTTCGAGCGTCGGGAACTCGTGCTTCCACGGAATCGCAATCTGCGGGCTGAGCATCGTTTCCCAGGTTTCGCGATTCAGCCGCTCGCCGGCCATCACTGCTTCGAGGAAACGCGCGAAATCGCTCAGCGTGGTCTGCATCGACCCTGCAGCCTCGGCCGTCGGGCGCCGCTCCGGACCGAGCGAGCGGCCATACTCGTCGTATCCGTTGGCGTAGTTGCTCTCAAACCTGTCTTGCCAAACCATGCTGGTGCGAGTCATCCCGAACGGTTGAAACACGCGTTCGCGCATCAGGTCTTCGAGCGGCTTCCCGGTGACCGTCTCGACTACGAATTGCAGCAGCTCGATGCCTTCGCCCGAATAGGCGTAGCGCGTGCCCGGTTCGAAGTTGATGTTGAGCTTGTGGTCGTCGTTCAGCCAGCGGAAATTGGGAAAACCCGACGTGTGGCTGAGCAGCATCCGCGCCGTAATCCGCTTGTAGCGCGGGTCCCCTGCGAGGTCTGCGTCTTGCGGATAATCCGGCAGCGGCTTCGGCAGGTATTGATAGATCGGCTTGTCCAGGTCGATCACTTTGTCCTCGACAAGCTGCATCACCATGTATGCGAACGCGACCTTGGTGAAGGACGCGGCGGTCAGGATCGAATCGGGTGTGAGCGGCAGTTTCTTTTCCGTGTCGCGCGAGCCGTACGCCTTGAGATAGCCGATTTTGCCGTCATTGAAGATCGCGATTCCGGCGCCGGGCACTTCGGCGGCAGTCATCAAGCGTGCGACGGTGGAATCGATGTCGGCTGGGGCGATCGTGCTGCCATCCAGACGCTTGACCGGATGGGCGCGGGAAGATTCAGAACCGGACGCCGCCACCGAACCGACTGCCGCGAGAACCACCAGAAGCCAGAGGATTTTCCTCACGGTAACCTCCTCGACATGAAAGAATACGCAGGCACAGTCGAAGAAGTTGCAGTTTGAGACGGTGGCCACCGTTCTGCCCGTCCAGCCGGGAACGAGTTCAAATCTGGACACCAACCGCTGTGACGCCCGTCACGGAAAATTCCCCGCAGAATGTGCTACGGAGAATTTGAGAAGCCTGCGGGCAGCTTCTAAGGCTTTGGTGTCATATGCTTATGGATGAGGCGACGATTTTGGCCAGCCGTGCGAACGCCGGGAAGGCACCGGCTCGATGCGCACACCGGGGTTCTGGCGTCCGAGGCAATCCCGGGTTCCA
>JASHQD010000159.1 GCA_030037755.1 Terriglobia bacterium | reverse complement strand
AGAGTCGTCATCACCAGTTCGCCGTAACCGTTCTCGTCGGGATCGACGATTTCGAACAGGTAGTCGTATTCGTCGAGGTGATAGCCGTTGCGGAGCTTGCATTCCATGCCTACGCCGCCACCCGCTTCGGTCGATCCATAGCCGAGAATCACCGGCGCCTTCCAGACGCCTTCCACGTAGCGCCGGTAGACGTCGGTCATGCGATCGCCGGCCGCCAGAATCAGCTTGATGGGAAATGTTCCTTCTTTTTCGGCGATTTCCGACAGGCTCACGAGCCACGTGGGATCGGCCGCGATCACGTTGTACTTGTACAGCGGCATGCGGTTGTAGATCTCGCGTGGATGCGGCTTCCCGGTGGCTGAACAGAACACGCCCATTTGCTTGCAGCCGAGAAACGTGACCCAGCCGGCGATCCAGTAGCCGCCGTCGAACGTGCACACCACGCGATCGCCCGGACGCACGCCGTTCTTGTACATCGCTCCTGCTTCGTGATGCGCAACCTGATCGAGTTCGTCGTAGCCGAAATAGATGCGCTTGGGCGCTCCGGACGTGCCTGTGGTCTCATAGACCGCATCGGGCGGGCAGCAGAGGAAATCCTCGGCGGGAAGGCTCAGCAGATCGTCCGGCGTGGTGAAGATGTCTCCCAGGTCTTCAGGCCGGCGAACGCGTCGGGGATCGATTCCGGCGGCTTCGAGCTTGCGCTGGAAGAATTTCTGATGCTCGGCGGCGTAGCGCACCGTGGCGGCGAAGTTGTCTTCCTGCATGCGGCGGATCAGGTTGCGTGGGATGCCTTCGCCCCAGCGCACCAGGCGAGGGATCGAGTCACCGATGACAACCTGTTCGAAAGCACGCTGAGCGCGCCGCAGCATCAAGGGTGGAAATCCTTTCCAAGGGCTGTAGCGGCGCTCTATGAGCGCCGATTTATAGAGCCGCCTGCTCTTTTGTCAAAGCCAGCGGCTCTGCCGCCGTGCCTCGCGGAAAGGCTTCGCCTTTCCAGACGGGCTGCACGAAGAGAATTACACCAAATATTGATCTGCTTGCCGCCGCGGCAGACAGGCTAATATTCCTTGCACCAGCCCCGGAAAGGCGGAGCCTTTCCGCGAGGCACGGCGGCAAAGCCGCAAACCCTCATTCACAGAAACGCCGGCGCTCATAGAGCGCCGCTACAGCAAGGCACGGCGGCAGACGGGCTACATCACGAAGGCCGACTCGCTGGAGCGGCGCGGTCGGGCGGCTGCCGCGAGCAGATCCATGTAGCCCGTCTTCTCCATCAGAGCGCGAGCCACCTGCGCGATCGCGTGCGCTGCGCCCGGCCGGGCCAGCTCGCGCTGCCGCTGTACCATGCGGGCGCGCCGCCCCGGGCTGGTGAGCAGATTCGAGGCAAGCTTGGGGATGTCCGTCAGACTATGCGCGAAAGCGGCCGCGCCGCGATCCACCAAATACTTCACGTGGCGCTCCTCCGGTCCCGGGATCGGTTCGGTGAGCAGCAGGGGCACTCCGGCGACCAAAGCCTCCGCCATCGTCAGGCCGCCCGGTTTGGTGATGAGCAGGTCGGCGGCGTTCATAAACTCGGGCACGCGCGCGGTCCAACCGAACGTCTGCAGGTCCAAATCGATGCGGCTCTTCAGGCGCTGCAAACGCCGGCGCATGGTCCGATTGTGGCCGGCAATGGCGATCACCTGAAGCGACAGTTCGCACCGTTCAAGACTCTGGACGATGGCGTCGAGCGGCGCCGGCCCCATGCCTCCGCCCATCACCAGCACCACGGGCTTGCCGGTGGCAAGGCCGAGCGAGCGCAGCACCTCCGGGCGCTCGTTGCGCAGCGCGAATCCGGCATCGATAGGAATCCCGGAAACCAGAATGCGGTGCGGCGATGCGCCCCAGTTCACGAGTTGCTCCCGCGCTTCGTCGCTGCCCACGCAGTAGTAGTCCACTTCCTGCTGGACCCAGGGCGGCTCGGCATGAAAGTCCGTCTGAACCGCCAGCAGCGGCGCGTCAAACCATTTCTCGCGCTTGGCCAGCGCGGCGATCTCAACAGCCCCGATCTCGTTGGCGATCACGAGTTCCGGACGGAAAGCCCGGAAGCGCTCCAAGACCTTGGCGCAGCCCAGGCGAAAAACCCAGCCCGGAGCCGTGGCGCGATGGCCATTCCGGTTGCGGCGTTCGAACAGATTCTTCCAGGCGGCGGGCGCGTAGCGCAGCATCATCCAGTAGGAGCGCACGTAAACCCATTGGAACCAGGCACGTGCGAGATCGAGCGCATCCACCACCAGAATCTCGAGATCGTCGCCGCCGTCACGAAGCGCGCTCTCAATAACCAGCGATGCGCGGACGTGTCCGGCGCCAACGCCGAGGGTGAGAATGGCAATCCGCTTCTTCATTCGTGATTCGTCCGGGCGCGCTATTCGAATTTCCGCGCCAGCAACACGGCGTTTAATCCACCAAAAGCAAAAGAGTTCGATAGAGCCACACGAATCGGGGCTTCGCGAGCCTGATTCGGGACATAATCCAGATCGCACTCGGGATCGGGCGTGGTGTAATTCGCGGTGGGAGGAATCACGCCGCGATCGATCGCGAGAACGGTCGCCGCCATCTCCAGTGCGGCGGTCGCGCCCATGGCGTGCCCGTGCATGGACTTCGTCGAGCTGATGGCGACCCTCTGGGCGTGGTCGCCAAGAACCTTCTTAACTACTTGTGTTTCAGTTACATCGTTCAAGCGGGTACCGGTACCATGGGCATTGATGTAATCGACGTCTTCGGGGTTAATGCTAGCTTCATCAAGAGCCATGCGGATCGCCCGCGCAGGGCCGTCGATGGTGGGCTGCGTGATGTGTCCGGCGTCGGAACTCAGGCCGTATCCCGCAATCTCGGCATAAATCCTTGCCCCTCTTTGCTTTGCACGTTCCAACTCTTCCAGAACCAGGACCGCCGCCCCTTCGCCGATCACTAATCCTTCGCGGTCCAAGGAAAACGGCCTGCAAGCGTGACTGGGATCACCATTGCCTGTGGCCATCACCCGTACCGACTCCCAAAACCTCATGATTCCGAAGGTTACGGGCGACTCGCTACCGCCTGCCAGCATCACGTCCGCCAGATTGAACTTGATGTGGCGGAAAGCCTCGCCAATCGCATGTCCGGCGGAGGAGCAGGCCGTCGAGGTCGCGAGCGACGGTCCCTGCGCGCCGTACTCCATGCAGATCTGCGAGGTAGCGGCGTTATGCATGCTCTTGGGTATGGTGAAAGGATGAACTCTTGTGGCGCCCTTTGCAAACAGGCTGCAGTAGCCTTGCTCGTACGTCTGCGCGCCCCCCATGCCCGCGCCCATCATGACGCCAAACCGCGGCCGTTCTTCGTCCTTGACCTGCAAGCCGCTCGATTCGATCGCCTGCTTGGCCGCGATCAGACCGTACTCCGTAAAGCGATCGATCAGATCAAGGCGCTTCGCCGGGAAGTAGTCGGTGCCACGGTAATCCGGAATCTCGGCGGCGATTTGCACGCTGAGCGCGGAAGGGTCGAACTGCTGGATCCGGCGAATGCCAGAGCGGCCCTCGATCAGGTTGGTCATGAAGGAATCGGGATCTTTGCCGGTTGCGGCCAGCACCCCCAAACCCGTAACTACGACTCTACGCACTTTTTGAGCCTCAGCAGAAGACGATCAGTTAGCGGCCGGCTGGGTTTCACCTTTTGCCATAGCCACGAGGTCCGAAATGTCCTTGCCTTCCAGCACTCGCGTCAGGCTATCGACCACCTGTTGGACGCTCTTCATGTTCTGCGCGACCGCGTCGGGTATGTCGATCTTGAACTCCTCCTCGAGCGCGAACAAAATGTTCACGCCATCCAGAGAGTCGATGCCGAGTTGCTCGAACGTCGAGTCGATCTTCACCACCTCGGGATCCAGATGCTGTTCCCGCGCGATGATCTCCATAACTTTCTGCGATACATCCATCATTTTCTCCTCTCGGCTGGTCGCGACCGCCAGTCGTCTTCGTGCCTAAGCTTTGATGCCGATCGTTCTCTGCTCCGCCAGGTCGGCCACCAGCGCCAACAGTTCCGTGAGCTTGAAAGGCTTTTCAAGCAGCGCTTTGGCCCCCAGAGCAAGAGCTTGGCGCTTTTCGGCGCCACTCATGAATGAAGACATCAGGATCAGGTCCTGCGTGCGCCTTCCGCTGCGAAGCTCGCGCAACAGATCCAAACCGCTGCCATTGGGCATTCGCAGATCAGCAATGACGATCTCATAGCCGCTGTCGCGAGACAACTCATCGCGCGCGGCCGAACCGTCGGCGACCGAGGCTACAACGTAACCGTTTGCCGTGAGCACTTCACTCAGTAGCTCCCGGCTGCCCTGGTCGTCATCAACTACGAGGACCTTTGTAGTTCCCACCGCAGACCTTCCCGGCTATTGGAAAGGGCAGGTCTGCTTCCAATCCGAGGCGTTCGACACTTAACCGCATGTGCTGCAGTGACTTATATACTAGAGTATCGCGGTGCGAAACTTATAGCTTCTGGACGAGCGTATCATACTTATACGCCAGAAGTCACTTTCAGCGACGGTATGCGTCCGAGCATGTAGAAAAAGTATACACGCAGTTGCTCACGAGTGCCCCTCCCCTAAAGCCTGAGGGATGTGCGGACGATAGATTCAAAGGAGACACAGATGGGCGCCGGAGTCCGATCTCGCCGACCTATTCGGCTCGTGCTGGTTGTGGTGGTAGCACTCATGCTCGCTGGCGTGGCTGCCGCGCGAGAACAACAGGCCCCTGCGGCCTCCGCCCAGGGCCAGAGCACAACTTCCGAAATGCCGGCGATGCAACAGAGTGGCATGGCGCAGCCGTCACTCGGGGACTTGGCAAGGCAGCAGCGGCGCGCCGATCAGGCGCTCGGGAAGTCTCCGAAAGTGTTCACCAACGAAAACTTGCCCGCAGCCGCAACGAGCCTCACCATTCTCGGCTCACCCGAGAACCACGGGGGGGTGGACGCGGCACCGGACAAAACAGACCGCGCACGGAGCGAGCACAGCCAGGAATATTATGAAAGTCGCGCGCGTGAACTTCGGGGGAGTCTCGATCTTCACCAGCGCGAGCTTGAGGTCCTTCAGCAGGAACTCGGGGAGAATCAGGTCCAGTATTACGCCGATCCCAGCAAAGCGCTGCACCAGGAATACTCCCGGCAGGACATCAATCGAGTGCGTGAGTCCATTGACCGGAAACAGGAGGAAGTGAATCGGGACCAGCAGGCTCTTTCGGGGCTCGAAGACGAGCTGCGCCGCAACGGAGGCGAGCCAGGCTGGCTTGAAGGAGAGCCTTCTGCGGCGAGAGCTGGCAACCAGCGGGATCTCGCCGGCGTCGAGAAAGGTTCGGAGCAATACTGGCGCCGCCGATTCAGCGCTGCGAGAGAAGCCTTGGCGCGGGCAAGTGAAGAACGTCAACTTGCGGAAGACGAACTGCGCTTGCTCCAGTCTCAACAAGCGCACGACTGGGGAACGGGCGCCGACACGTCGGCAGATCCTAAGATTACAGACAAGCAAACTGAGGTCCAGTCCAAACGGGCGGCTGAAGCGCAAGCTCAGCAGGAACTGGACGCCTTGGAGAACGAGTTTCAGCAGAGCGGCGCACCGGAAGACTGGAGCAAGCCTGACCCAGGAAACCCGGACCGCCCCGTACCTCCGCAAAAGCCCGGCGGATGATCTCTGTATTCCATTTTCGTTCGCTACGGACCAGCTTTGAAGCCGACGTGCAACGCAGCGATCCCACCCATGAAATTCCGATAGCGGACCTTGACGAATCCATGTTCGCGCAGGGCGCGCGCCAGGGCGTCCTGGTCCGGAAAGTTCCTGACGGAGTTCGGCAGATACTGGTAAGGTCCGCCCTCGCCTGAAACCGCGGTGCCGATTACGGGCAGGACGTGGTGAAAGTACAGGCGGAATAACGGTCCGAACACAGGCCATTGCACTCGAGAAAACTCGAGAATGGCGATTGCTCCTCCCGGGCGGAGCACGCGGGACATCTCGCGGAGACCGTCTTCATAGCTCGCGAGATTACGAAAGCCGAACGCTGCTGAGACCAGGTCGAGCGATTGATCCCGGAAGGGAAGCTGCAGCGTGTCCGCCTCGATGAAGCGCGTACGGGCTGCTCCTTGCGTCGGCTCGCTTGTATTCCCCGTCACCGAGGACGTCAGCCGCGAGCGTTTCTGCCCCGCGACCACAAGCATGGGGTGACAGAAATCAGCCCCGACGACAATCCCGCGCGAATAGCGCGCGAAGGCAAACGCGAGATCACCCGTGCCACAGCACAAGTCCGCCGCGATCGAGTCCGGACGTTCCAGAATCTCACGCAACTCCCGCGCCGCGGCTCGACGCCACCACAAGTCACACCGCGCCGACAGCAAATGGTTCAGGAAGTCGTAACGTGGAGCCACGCGCGCGAACATCTCTTGCACGGCACGGGCGGTATCCTGCGGCTGACCGGTTGATCCAAGCGGACTACCCTTCTGTTCCATGATTAGCGCGGGTTAGACATTCCCCGAAGGTCGCGCCAGGCCCGCTCGGCGGCCGCGAGCGGAATACCCGTCACAATTCTCATCTTCCCCAGGCGCTCGGGTATAACCCAGTGAATCTTGCCCGCGACGGCCTTTTTGTCGTGAAGCAGTAGCTTGACGATGGCTCGCGCCGGGATGTTGCGGATGGACGGGAGCGGACCGACACGCCACACCAAATCCCGAATGCGCCTGGAGTCCGGGACGCCTTTCTTAGGTGTGCTAGCCGCAGCATTCAAGTAGCCCAACTGTTCTGCGAGGATCGTAATGGCCAGCAACCCCCAGCCGACGCACTCGCCATGCAGGAATCGACCATAGCCGGTTGCGGCCTCGAGGGCATGACCGAACGTGTGACCGAGATTCAGAACCTGGCGCAAGCCGGACTCGCGCTCGTCGCGATTGACGACGTCAATCTTGACCCTCACGACCGGCCCGAGGATCGCCTCCAGGGCCTTCAGGTTGTCCGGTCGTAGCGAGTCCAGATGACGGTCCAGCAGATCGAACAGCGCTGGACCCGCGAGAATCGCATGCTTTATCACCTCGTACAGTCCGGATCGAAAGATCCGCGGGCTGAGCGTGGAAAGAACAGCAGGGTCGGCCAGGACCATTCGCGGCGGATAGAACGTGCCCACCAGATTCTTGCCGGCAGGCAGATTTACGGCGTTCTTTCCGCCGATAGAACTATCGACCTGGCCCACCAGCGTCGTCGGCACCTGGATGCAATCGATGCCGCGCATGTAGGTGGACGCTACCAATCCCCCAAGATCGCCGATCACGCCGCCGCCGAAGAGAATGAGCAGCGACCTTCGATCGCCTCCGGCACGCGCCAACTCCGACGCTACTCGCTCCACTTCCGCGAGTGACTTTGACTTCTCCCCGGGCGGCACGAAGATCGGACAAGCCTTGCGAAGAGCTGCTTCGCGCATGAAGCGCTTGCCCCAATGCTGCCAAATTCCCTTCTCCGTCAGGACGAATACCGAAGAATAGGACGACTGTGGGAGCGGGCGTAGTTCACGCCAAGCCCCGCGTCCGATCATGACCGGGTAGTTGCCAGCCTGCGCTGTGACCTGAAAACGCTGCATCCCTGGAATGACGCATTGATTCAATGATTCACTGAATCAATTACCCCCGCTAACGAAGGTGCGATGAACTGGCGAGGCCTTGGAGCATGCCGAGCACCACGCGGCCTACGATTTCGAGGCTCTGGGGGCTGCAATGATCCACAGTGTCCTGGGCAGTGTGCCAGTAGGTATTCCAATCACGATCGCCGGGCTGGGATCGTGGGTTGGGCCCGTAGTCGAAGTCGATGATGTCAACCGAAGGGACGCCCGCCTGCAGCCATGGGTCGTAGTCATCGCCCCCGACGGCCGCCTGCTGATTCGACAGAAAATAGCGGTCGTAGCCAAGCTGGTGTGCGATGCCGAATTCCAATTCGGTCAGCCACGGCGTCGAGCCCGGGTCGACGCGCACGTCAAGCTTCGCGTCGCCAATCATATCGACCAGAATGAAGGCCTTCACCCGGTTCAACTCACCCTGGGACGCAAGCCTCTCCTCGAGATGACGGCTGCCGTAATCGTTATCGTTGCCCCCCCACTCCTCGCGTTCGGCCTCTTCGCCATCGGTCCAGAGGAACCATAGCGTGTAGGGCATGGGCCTCTTCGCCATCGCGCGCGCGAGTTCCATCAGCATTGCAGCGCTCGATCCGCCGTCATTGGCGCCAACAAACTTGAACCGATCGAATCGCTTCGTATCGTAATGGCCGCACACGATCACGATATTCGGCGAGGAACCCGGAACCCGTACGATCAGGTTCGCCATGTCAATGTCGCCCACTGGCGTCGAGGCCGTGAATTTGTCCTCGTCGACTTTAATGCCTTCCGCGGCAAGCTGTCTCTCGATCCATTCGCGGGTTTTAGCTAGCGCGGGCGATCCCGCCGTGCGCGGACCGAACGCGGTCAGCCGCTTCAGGTCGTCGAAAGCGCGGGTTGCGTCGAACGGCGGAACGGTCAAGGCAGATTTCGATTGTGCCTGCGCGCGCGCAGTGTGAGCTGATCGAGCCGGCGCGGAATGGGCCAGCACCGGCCCACCGAGAATTGCCGCCACACAGGCGATCCCCAATGTTGCGCGACGAACTATCTTGAGCCTCGGCCCCTGGTTAGCCATATTCCATCCTGTCAATCCGAGGCAGGGGCGGCCCTTGTGGCCGCCCACTTCAAGGCAGCCCCGTTTACCCCGGCGGCCCCAGCATCAGATTGACCCACCACTCGATGCTGAAAGCGGGCAAGATGCCCGCGCTCCCAAGGCCTACGTACGCGCCAGAGCGTCTTCCTTGCGCCGTTTCTTTCGATACACCAGCCACGACAATCCGATGCTCAGGAAGTAGAGACCGACGAGCGGAATCCAGACAATGAAGATCGACGCCATGTCGTTCGTGGGCACGATGGCAGCTGCAACCACGGCGGTGATCAGCACGGCATAGCGTATCTGCCGCCACAGGAATTTCGGCGTCACGATCCCGAAGATCGAAAGCAACAGGATAACCACCGGGAGTTCGAAGACCAGCCCCACGGCGACGATAATCGAAATCGCCAGGTCCCAGTATTCGTTGATCTCCGGCAGTGCCTGGAACTGATTACCGTATTGCACAAGGAACTTCAATGCCGCCGGGAAAGCGAGGTCATAAGCGAAGTAGCCACCGGCGGCAAACAGCAGGCTCGTCAGGGTGACAAAGGGCCACACGTACTTCTTCTCGTGCCGGTAAAGGCCAGGCGAGACGAACAGCCAAATCTGATACAGGATGTAGGGCGCCGCCAGAAACAAACCGCAGAGCAGCGCCAGTTTGATCATCAGGTTGAAGGGATCGACCGGGTTGATGTAGACCAGCTTGTCCGAATAACCGGCTTCATGCAGCGCCCTCGTAATGGGGCGGTCCAGAAAGGCGTAGATGTTCTTCGCGAAATAGAAGCAGACGCCGAATCCGACCAGGAGGGCGATCACGGATCGGAGCAGGCGCTGGCGCAATTCCTCGAGGTGTTCGAGGAACGACATCTGCTTTCCGTTCAGATGCTCTTCGCTGGGTTCAGGAGCGGGGTTCGCCTTCGGCGGCTTCTCGACTGTCGTGGCCATTCTGATTGACCGTCAATTCCCCGGGTGAGGCGGCAAGTTCATGGTCAAGACCAGGGACGCTGCTTTCGAGGGCGTCGCGATTCTCCTCAACGCTCGGGCGATACTCGCGCGTGTAGGGCGGCGCCGGCCTCGATTCCTCGGCGCGGCGCTGAGCCTCAGTGTCGCGCTCCAGGTTGCGAATCTCGTCCTCGAGAGACGTCTTCAACTCGTTGGAGGCCTTTCGCAGCTCCCCCAATCCCTTGCCCAGCACGCGCGCAATCTCAGGCAGCTTCTTCGGCCCGAACAGCAAAAAGGCGATGAACAAGAGAAAGACGAACTCGAACCCGCCGGTAAACAATCGGGAAACCTCTCCAAGCGATGATAGGAGAGGGGCTCGGGGATGTCAACCAGTTCGGAGTTCTTGATCGCGGGGTTCGAAGTTCGCAGGCCGCATTCTGCCGCACCGCAAGATCGAGTCGTCGCGAGCCCGGAACCGCGAACATCGGGCATCGAGCTCGGCCCACACCGTCGCAAGGCAAATCCGCATTCGGTTGACACCCACCATCCGTTAGTTCCAGAAATCAAAGGGGTTTCCAGCTTTGATTTTGAAGCGAGCTTCAGCCGAGCCGGGCGCCAGGCGCGCAGATCGATCTCGCCGATATTCCCTCGCGAGGCCGGAACCTGCGCGCACATCCCCGGGTTTATCGCGGCCGGAGATTTGCGACTAACGCAGGTGGATCGCAGAAGCATACCCGCACCTCGAACGAGCGGCAGTCAAGCAGGCCGGGTTGCATTCCTGTCGTTTATCGAGCTGATATTTACAATATGTTACCACCGTGGCTGGAAGTCAAGCGGAAAACAGCGCACGCGGCCGCTGTAGCGACGCTTTAGGAGCGCCGTTTTTTCCGCGCACTTTCCTTAGAGAAGCCGGCGCTCATAGAGCGCCGCTACAGTATCGGTCGAACGACACTCGGCGGATGGATTGCTACTTGGAAGCCAGCTGCTGAACAGCTTCCAATGATTTCTTTACGTGCTGGTCGGGGCTGAGATGATCGTCCTTGGAAGAAAACACGGCGACAATTTTGTGGTCCTTGCCGATCACAAAGGTAACGCGCTCGATGAAATCATGGTCGATGGGATTACCACGAACGTCCAACATGCCCGGCTTGCCCGCATTCGTAGCAAGCTGGTAAGAGGAGGCAATTTTGCCATCGTGATCGGATGCGACAGGAAACTTTCCGGCGCAATAGTCGGGATCCGACGAGAAGGCGTCAAGGCGGGCGATGCTGTCTGCCGACACGCCGATGACGGTGGCGCCCGCAGCCGTGAATTGGTCCTTCTCCTCCGCGAAAGTGTGTGCCTCGATGTCGCATCCCTTTGTGTACGCCGAAGGGTAGAAATAAACCACGACCGGTCCCTTCTGCAGGGCCTCGTCGAGCGAAAAGGCGAACTCTTTTCCGGCTAATGAAGCGCGCGCCGAGAAATCAGGCGCGTCATCACCAGGCTTCAGCGCTGCAGAAGCGGGCAAACTGAACAGCCCGAGAATCGCCAACCCCACCAGGAGTTTATCCATCGTCAAAGCCCCTCTCTTGGCCAGACCGCAGCCAACCGGACTCGCCCAACACTGAGACTCTTCACTCTAGCATGTTTTGGGCGGACCTCCTCGTTGCCGCGCGCTTCAGCCTAAACACCTAGAATGTCAGTCGCAGAGAGAACTGCAGTACGCGTGGCAGGCCGTTTGGACTGATCTCCTGCAACGTCCCGAAATTGCCCGGGCCCGAATTGGGCACAAGGTAGCAGGTTTGTTTCAGGGTTTGGCCGTCACCGCAGTTCGTGCCAATGGGGTTGTACTGCAGTTGGTTAATCCCGTCGCCGTTTTGGACGTAGAAGTTTGCGTGGTTGAATAAATTGAACGCTTCGGCCTGAAATTGCAGCGCCTTCCCTTCCCCGACCGAAAAACTGCGCGCGAGTCCCACGTCGATCCTCTCGAGCCACGGCCCATAGAAGGAATTCAGGCCGAGTCCGGGCGTGGGCCCGGCCCCATTGATACCGCCGGCAGTGTTGGCCGTGTCCTGGTTAAAGGCAGTGTCGTTCAGGTTGTCGTCGGCGCCGTCGCAATTGCTGAAGGACAGGGTGGAACTGGTGCACGCGGGACTCAGAAGCGATGCGTACGGACGCCCGGAAGAAAACGCCATGACACTGCTTAGCCTCCAACCGGAGAGCAGAGCGCGTCCCACGCCCGAACTCGAAAATCTTTCCAGCCCGGGCCGGTAGACGCCGGCAAAGCTGATGCTATGCCGCTGGTCGAGCAGCGAAGGGGCGTGCGTATTGGTGAAGTCGAACTGATTGTTGAAGTCCATCCCGTCCAGCATGATGCTCTTGGCCAGCGTGTAAGAAAACTGCAGGGCAAGCCCGTGTGACATGCTGTGCTGCAAATGCACGAAGAGGGAGTTGTACCAGTTTTGTGCAGGGCTGATCAGCTCCTGGATCTGGCCCAGGTTGGGGTTGATGCGGCCCTCGGTTAGCAGCCCATTGTCCATGTTCGGCAGAGTGATCGTCTGCCCGCTGCAGGGCGCCGTGGTTGCGCTGGGAGGACACACGATGTACGTCGTCGTGCCTTG
>JASHQD010000158.1 GCA_030037755.1 Terriglobia bacterium | reverse complement strand
CCAAGTCCGGGGTGTGGTTTCCGGGCTTGCACCCGACCGGCCAGTAGGCGACACTATAGAGCGACAGGCCCGGCAAAGAACGACGACTGCATCGAAGCGGTCGCGCAGATCAGAAATCGAAAGCAAAATTCCCTGGCGGAGAGGAGTGAGTATGTGGAAAGAGTTCAAGACGTTCATCATGCGCGGCAATGTGCTCGACATGGCGGTCGGTATCATCATCGGCGCCGCCTTTGGCAAGATCGTCACCTCGCTGGTAAACGACATGATCATGCCGCCGATCGGGATGATCATCGGCAAGGTCAACTTTTCCGATCTCGTTCTTCCCCTGTCATGGGAACACCTGCGCGACACCGCGGCGCAAGCCAAGGCGGATCATGTGGTCACCATCAACTACGGCAATTTTCTGAACACGGTGATCGAGTTCCTGATCGTGGCCTTCGCGGTTTTCCTTCTGATCAAGTGGGTAAATCGCATCATGCCGAAGGCCCCGGCGGCGCCGGTGACCACGAAGGAATGCAATTATTGCAAGATGACGATTCCCCTGGCAGCGACGCGGTGCCCCAACTGCACGTCGCAACTGAGCCCGGCGTAGCAGCCCGTGATGCACGGCTCGGTTGGCAGGGCAACCGGATGGAATCCGCCGGGTGCCATAATCCGTGTGCGCGCGTGTTCGCACTGCCGCCAAACACAAATGCATGCAACCTTCACCGCTGGACAACGTCCCATCGGGTGAAAGCCTTCGCTTTGAGGTCGAATGCGAAAAATCCTGCTGCTCATATTGATTCTGGCCGGCTTTTTTGACGCCCTTTACCTGCACTGGGTCTATACGTCGCCGAACCATCCGCTGGTGTGCCTCGGCACTGGCTGCGACACGGTACGCGCCAGCAAGTATGCCTCACTGTGGGGGCATGCGCTGCCCGACTACGGCGTGCTGATGTACGGTGTACTGATCCTCGCGGTGCTAACGGAGGCCTGGCTGAGTTCGCCGGCCATCCGGCGCTGGATCCAATTGGCAACGATCGCCATTGCTGCCGCCGGATTCTTGTTCTCACTGTACCTCACCGGCCTGGAAGCGTTCGTGATCCACGCCTGGTGCGCCTGGTGCGTCGGATCGGCGGTGATCGTTACCCTGATTTTTCTGCTTTCCCTGGCTGACCTGCGTTCGCCGGACCTCGATACGGAGAGCGGGCGCTTCGGGCTGCGCAAGCGTTTCGTTTTTGTCGTGGTGTTGATGGCCGCGATCGAAGTGCCTGCCTTCAACTATCTGATCGGCCGCCCGGAGCAGCCGGCGCCTGGGCAATCTGTGCCGGCCGCGATTCTGGACGAGCGGCTGGTCCGTCCCGATAGTCATGCGACCGGCGATCTCAGTTCACCGGTGACCGTCGTCGAGTTCGGGGATTTCGAGTGCCCCGGATGCGGACGCGTCGAGCCCCAGGTTGAAGAAATGCTGGCGCAGTACGGCAATCGAATCCGATTCGTCTTCCGGCAGTTTCCGTTGCGGGACATGCATCCCTACGCAGAGACCGCGGCGGAGGCGAGCGAGTGCGCGGCCGAACAGGGCAAGTTCTGGCAGGCGCAGCGCAAGTTCTACGCGGAACAGGACGATCTCACCGAACCGGCGCTGGATCGCTACGCCCTCGAGCTGGGTCTCGACCAGAAGCAGTTCGATTCGTGTCTCGCGAGCGGCGCCGTGAAGGCTCGCATCGAGAGCGATCTGGCGGACGGCAGAGCTGTGGGCGTCAAGGGCACGCCGGCGTTCTTCGTCGGCCACAAGCTATTCTTTTCGGTTCCGTTCGACCAGATCGTTCAGACCATGAACCAGCAGCTTGCCGCCGCTTCACAGCCGGGCGGTACCTCGGCGTCCGCTTCGAACGCGGCCGGGGGCGGCGGCGGCGGCTTTGGATCATTTGGTAGCGACACTGGCCCCGCGTTTGGGGCTCAGTCGGAGCTCAATTGCAGTCCGGACGAGTTGAAGAAACAGCAGCCCACACTGATCCACACTGCGGATGTTCAGCAGCTCTTGCAGTCGGCCTCGAAGCCTCTGCTGGTTGACGTGCGTCCGCCGGCGCAGTTCAAAGGCGATCATCTGCCGGGCGCGCTCAACGTTCCGGTTGAAAAGATCGAAACTGCGGGCGGATCGCTTCCCAAAGACAAGACGCTGGTGCTGTACGAGGGCGGCAAGGGCGGCGCCTCCGACGCCTGCGCCGTAAGCCGCGCCGGCGCTCGTATGCTGCTGAGCCAGGGGTACGATTTTTCGAAGGTGAAAGTCTACCAGGACGGGCTCAACGGGTGGGAAAACGCGGGGCTGCCTGTAGATAAATGAGCGGTTTTCAATCGTGAAGTGGGAAGTATGAAGGATGAAGGATGAAGAAGCGTCACACCTGAAGACGGCGGCGCGCTGCTTTCATCCTTCATCCTTCAGACTTCATACTTGATATCTGCCGTGAAAAGCTTTCTCAACGATATTTTGGACGCCTGCCGCGCCCGTCTCCAAGTGAGAAGGGCGGAGGTTCCGCTTGAGCGCGTGCGTGAAGCTGCGTCACGGCGCATGGAGCTTGCCTTTGAACGCCGCGACTTCGCGGCGGCCATCGCCGGTCCGGTGAGTGCCGTAGCTGTAGCGGCGGTGTCCTCACCGCCACACTGGAGTGATCCGCCGGGCTTGCGCGTGATCGCCGAATTGAAGCAGGCTTCGCCGTCGCGCGGGGTGCTGCGAGCAGACTACTGCCCGCGCGAAATCGCATCCGGCTACGAAGCGGCAGGGGCGGCGGCGCTGTCGGTCCTGACCGAGGAGCAATTCTTCAAGGGCTCGCTCGGCGATCTCGAAGAAGCTCGCGAGGCGATGAGCCTGCCGGTGCTGCGCAAGGACTTTATCCTCGAGCCCTACCAGGTTTACGAGTCCGTGGCCGCCGG
>JASHQD010000157.1 GCA_030037755.1 Terriglobia bacterium | reverse complement strand
CGCCAGGGGATCGGCAACCACAAGAGAGCTGTGCGGGGGACCTACGGGGACGCCCCATCGGCCGGCGAATCGCCATTCAGGGTAGCGTCTCAATCTACGTAAGGATCGGCCCTCGTGGCCGCCCTTGCCGAAAGTGCTCAGTCGTTTGGGCGGCCACAAGGGCCGCGCCCTACGTCACATTGACGAACGAGGTGCCCCCGATGAAGGCTCTGAGGTTCCACCAATTCGGAACGCCGTCGGTGCTCCACGTCGAAGAGATCGCCCGGCCGGAGCCGGCGGCGAGGCCCTCGTGCGGATTGAGGCCGCTGCGATCAATCCAAGCGACGTCAAGAACGTTGCCGGAAGGTTCCCGCGACCACACTGCCTCGAACGCCGGGTCGCGATTTTTCCGGCGTCGTTGTCGCCAGGCCGCGCTACGAGGGTCAACAGGTATGGAGCAGCGGGCCGGGCCTCGGCCTCGCGCGTGACGGAGTTCATGCGGAGTTCGCTGTCGTCCCGGCTGACTGCCTGTCGTTGCTTCCGGCCAACGTGACCCCGCAGCAGGCGGAAGTCATCGGGGTTCCTCTCATCACCGCCCGGGTTGCCCTCAATTGGACTGCGAAGCTTCAGTCTCACTTCTTGCTCCACTCGGCTGCCTTATCCGGCTTGCCCCACCCCTGGTAGAGCTGTACAAGCCAATCGCGGGCGCGATCGAGGTGATACCAGTAAGACGCGCCCATCCGGTTCTTCCGAACCAACATCCCCTGATAGCCCTCGAGCAGAAGCGGTTCAGCCTCGCCGTATTTCTGCGAACCGGCAAGTGCCGCGCCCAACAGGCTCTCTGCGCGATACCGCTGCCAATGATCGGGTTGGACCTTCTCTTCTGTCTCCAGCGCCTCCTGCGCGAGGATCTGGCTCTTGGCGAACCTGCCCTGCGAAATGTAGGCCAGCGCCAGATCGGCCTCGGAGGCCATCGTGTCAGGGTGCTCGGAGCCCAGGGCGTGCCGCCGCGCAGCCAAGGCCTGCGCCGCATAGACTTCGGCCAGGGCGTATTTGCCCTGCCGTTGGTACATGTACCCGAAATCCGATAAAGCGAAGAGAGTGTAGGGACGCTCCGGGCCGAGCGCCCGGCGGCATATCTCCAGGATATCGGTAAAGAGCGCCTCGGCTTGCGTGTACTTGCCCTGATCGGAGTAAACGTCGGCCAAATTGATCATGGACTCCAGCGTATCGGGATGCTCGGGGCCCAGCACGCGGCGGGTGACTTCGAACGTCTCGCTGTAAAGTGCCTCCGCCTGCGCGTACTTGCCCTGATCGGAATAGAGATTGGCCAAGTTCGCCATAACGTGCAAGGTGTCCGGATGCTCGCCACCTAGCACGCGGCGGCTGGTTTCGAGCGTCTCGCTGTAGAGCGCCTCCGCCTGGGCATATTTGCCCTGCTCGTCCCACACGTTGGCCAGATCATCCATAGATTTCAGCGTGTCGGGATGCTCAGGACCAAGCAGTCGTCGCCGGACTTCGAGAACCTGCCTATAGAGCGTTTCGGCCTGCTCGTATTTGCCCTGGTCATAGTAAACGTTGGCCAAATTGTTCATGGAAAAAAGGGTCGAGGGATGCTCGGGGCCTAGCACCCGTCGCTGGATCCCCAGGACCTGGCTGTGAAGTGCCTCGGCCTGCGGGTAGTTTCCCTCATCATCGTAAACATTGGCCAGATTGGTCATGGAATACAGCGTGTCGGCATGCTCCGGACCCAGCACGCGGCGTTGGGTCGCGGCGGCCTCCCTGAGGATCGCCTCGGCGTCCGGGTATTTGCCCTGGAGCACATCGATGCGGCCGAGACGGCTCATGGTCTTAAGCGTCTTGGGATTGTTCGCCCCAAGCGTCCTGCGTTGCAAATCCAGAGCTTGCTCCAATTGTGTTCGTGCTTCCGGAAAGATTCCGAGATCCATGTAGGACTGCCCCATGGTGTCCCGGATGGCAGCTTCCACCTCCGGCTCTCCCGCGAACTTGCCCCCGATCCGCGAAGCGGCGCGGTCCAAAGCCGTGCGCACCTTCAGGTTGGGATCGGGGGTGGAGCTACCCGACTGGCCGGCGGCGCTGGCCTGCGCCAGCAGATCGTCTTGCAGGAAGTCGTTCACCGCCTGGGATACGGCCGCTTCCCGGTTGGCACGGATGCTCTGCCTGATGCTGATGGCGGCGGCCACGATCAGCACCAGGGCGAACGCGCAAGCGGTGGCCAAAGCAGCGCGATGCCGGCGGGCGAACTTGCGCGCTCGGTAGGCTACAGACGGGGGCACGGCGACTACCGCATCGTGCCTCAGGTAACGCCCGATGTCGGCGGCCAAATCGGAAGGCGAGCCGTAGCGGCGCGACCGGTCTTTCTCGAGAGCCTTGAGCGCGATCGAGTCGAGATCGCCGCGCATCTGCCGCGCCAGCGCCGGCGGCTCCGTATGGCGCTTGTAAGCAACGTCGAACGCAGAGACCGGGCTCGGGCTGCGGACCTTCATGCTCGGCTTCGGGGGTTCTTCCTCGCGCAGGCGGCGCAGGAATTCGTCCAAGGCGATTCTTCGCAGCTCGAGGGGCGGCTCGCCCGCCAACAACTCGTACAAGATCACACCGAGCGAGTAGACATCCGTGCGCGTATCGATGTCTTCGCCCGAGGATAGGGCCTGCTCCGGGCTCATGTACTGCGGGGTTCCCACCAGCGCGCCCGCGCGCGTGAACAGCGTCCGCTCCGTCAGTCGCTCGCCGAGCGCCTTGGCGACTCCGAAATCGATGATCTTCGGCACCGCCCAACCGTCCACCTCCGTAATCAAGACGTTGGAAGGTTTCAAGTCGCGGTGTATGATGCCCTTCTGATGAGCGTGCTGAACTCCTTCACAGACCCGCGCG
>JASHQD010000156.1 GCA_030037755.1 Terriglobia bacterium | reverse complement strand
TCGTTCCACCAGTCGTAGGCCGGAATGCCGAGCCGCGGGATGGCGGGCGCGGTGTGCTGCATCTGCCGGACTTTCTCGTCGAGCGTCATGCGCGAGATGAGATCGTCCACGCGCCGCTCGATGGGCAGCGAGGGATTGCGATAGGACATGGCTGCGATTTCCTGCGGGCTCGGATTGGCGGATGTCGCAGCGGCCGGCGCGGAACTCTGGTCCTGGGCGAACTGGCGGTGCGCGAAGAGGACCGTCACGATGGCAGCGCTGACGAGAAGGGTGGCTCGGAGAAGTTGTGTGCGGGTCATAGCTATGAAAGATATCCGCATGACGGGCGGAGATCAACTCTGCAGTTGACAGCATACCCGCGTCTTCCTCATAGCTCCTGCTACAATTTCCGCCATGACCGCAGCTGCCTGGAACTGGCGCATCGTGCTGGTGCGCCCGCGCAATCCGCTGAATATCGGCGCGGCGGCGCGTGCCATGGCCAACTTCGGACTCCGCGACCTGGTAGTGGTGAATCCCTACGAACCGACCTGGCAGGAGACGCGATCTGCAGTGGGCGCCGAAGACGTGGTCCTTGCCGCGCGTGCGGTACCCACACTGCTCGACGCGATCGGCGACGCGGCGCTGGTGGTCGGAACCACGGCGGGATCGCGGAGGCATTTGACGCGGGATTTGGTGTCGTTGACGGATTTGCCTGCGTGGCTCACGTCGCGCCGCAGGCCACGCGTGCCGAAGGGAGTTGAACAGCATGAACGGGCGGTCTTGTTATCCTCCGCGAAGTCTAAGAATCTCGTCATTCCCGCGAAAGCGGGAATCCATCAACAGAGTGACGCTGGTCAAACAGTGGATTCCAGCTTGCGCGGGAATGACGAGGTCGGGACAGGGACTACCGGTGGCAAGAAGGCGGATTCCCGCTTCCGCGGGAATGACGAGGTTGTGAAAGGTCGCGTATTGCGCGCAGCGCTCCTGTTCGGCTCCGAGAAGACAGGCCTCTCGAACGACGAGATGAGTTACTGCCAGGCGTTGATCCGTATTCCGACGTCGCCCGGTTGCCCGTCGATGAACCTCGGGCAGGCAGTAGCGGTGTGCTGTTACGAATTGGCGCGGCAGGGTCTGGTATCGAATCGGAAGGGCAGCGCGCGGATTCATCGTTCGGACCCGGCCACGCAGCAGTCGTTGTCGCATCTGTTCGATCGCGCCGCCCGGGTGCTGGACGCGGTCGGGTATCTGAAGCCCAAGAGCCGAGAGGCTACCCTGCTGAAGTTGAGGGAATTCCTGCTGGAGCTGGGACTCACCAACTACGACGCACGGATTCTGGGCGGCGTGCTGGCGCAGATTGAGTGGAAGCTGGAGCGATTGATTGAGTGATTGGGCGATCGGGTGATTGAGCGATCGAATGATTGAATGATTGAGTGACTCAGCGAATTTAGACTCTAATCCTTCAATCTCTCAATCACCCAATCACTCAATGGTAGGCTCGACAGGTGCGGCTTGGGTCTTGGCACGCGCTTCGGATTCGGTAAAGAGCGGGACGAACGCTTCGAGCTTCTGCGGAGCGCGCCAGTTATCGAGCATGGCCACCTGCTGGACGCACGATACCGTGCAGTGCGGCGCGCAATCCTTACGGGTGTTGTATTCGTAATCGACGTGGGCCCGCGTGTACTTCTCGAGCGGAATGCCCGGATAGCCGCGCTGCTGGGAGCAGTAATGAACGAGCCCGTTCTCGCAGATGTAAAGATAGCGGCTACCCGCGCGGCATCGCCAGTCGTGCGAGCGTCCACGGGCGATGTCGTGCTGGAAGGCGTTCAGGCGCGCGTACGATCCTTTTCCGAAGCTCATGATCGTCTCGAACAGCCCCTGCTGCTCGGAGGAAAGCGGCTGAAGCTGGCCGTCGCCATCGTGAAGGATGCCGACCGTACTGGTGAGCCCGAGTTCGATCGCCCGCTTGGCCACGGTAAGCGCATCCGAAGGGTGGCGCACCGGGCTGCCGAGCACCGAATTGATGTTCACGTGGAACAGGGCACACTCGGCGAGCATCTGCAGCTTCTTGTCGAGCACCTTGAGGCTCTTCTTTGAGACGTCGTCCGGCAGCACGTTGTCGATGCTGATCTGCAGATGATCGAGCCCGGCGCGATTCAGCCGCTCGATTCGCTCGGGCACCAGCAGATAGCCATTGGTGATCATGCCGGCAAGCAGGCCGCGTTCGCGGATGCGCCGGATGATCAGGTCGAGATCGGGATGGAGCAGGGGCTCGCCGCCGCTGATGGTGATGATCGAGGTACCCAGGTCCGCAAGGCGATCCACGCGACGCAGCATCTCTTCGGTCGGAACCGGTTTCGAGAAATCGTCGAACTCGTTGCAGTAAGTGCAGGCGAGATTGCAGCGCCGGACGGGAATGAGGTGCGCGTCAACGGGATGGCGCTTCGAGATGAGCGCCCAGGCGATCATGCGCCACTCGCGCAAGCGCCGGGCGATGGCGCGCATTTCGCGTCGAATTCGAAACGACCGGGTCAATCCTGTACCTTCCGTCCGAAGCCTCCGAGCATTCGGGCTCTATGGCTATCTTATAGGAGATACAGGTACTTTCCGCAAGGGGACGCGCCCGAAAAGGGAAAAATCGCAAGTGTGTGGCGAATCCGCCACGGCCAGAGGTGTTCCGTTGAGGTGGTCAGGGCGTCCGGTTTCGTGGTTACTGTGGTTTTCTGAAACGACGGTTCGCCATTACGCTTGACGTAACGCGTAATTCGCTGTAGGTTAGCCTGTGATCGTCAGCTATTGGGACAAGCGGACCCGGGACTTCGCAGCCGGCGAACGGGTTAAGGCTTTTTCGGGATTCGAACGCGCTGCCCGGCTGAAGCTCGACCGCCTGGAGTCGGCGGCGTCGATAAGAGACCTTGTTGCATTGCCGGGCAATCGATTCGAAGCTCTAAAGGGCGACCGCAGGGGCCAGTACAGCATCCGCATCAACGATCAATGGCGGATCTGTTTCGAATGGGCAAAACGGGCGCCGGGACCATCCAACGTAGAGATTGTTGACTATCATTAGAGGGAACACAAATGGGACTTACTCCGATCCATCCCGGTGAGCACCTGGCCGAAGAACTGGAAGCACTCGATATGAGCGCGGCCGAGCTGGCGCGAAAGATCGGCGTGCCGACCAATCGGGTAACGCAGATTTTGAATGGAACGCGCGCCCTTACCGGCGACACCGCTCTGCGCCTCGGGCATTTCTTCGGCACGAGCGCGCAGTTCTGGCTCAATCTGCAGAGTCTCTACGACCTGCGCCTCGCCGAGCGTAAGTCTGGCAAGTTGATCCGGGCACTGCCCACGCTCAAGCAGGATCAAGCTGTCCACGCCTGAAGCAGCGTGGTCCGGCGCAGACGTGAAAAGGAACGTCTGCGCCAGCCGGCCGTGAGCGCGTATGGTCGGGAGCGCGCGCGGTGTCCACAACATGAAAGACGATGTTGTGGCCACCCGCGGGTGCTCAGTAGCCAGAGTGGCCTACATTGCCATCCGGCCCATCCCGCCAGCGTCAGGGTATCGAACCGGGCAAGACAGCCTATGCGTGCCCCACCGTTGGTGGACGCCATTGTGAGATGTCCGCAGGTCCTCGATGTGCAGGCGCAAACGTGAAAAGGAACATCTGTGCCAGCCAGCTTGGCCACGTGGGCGAAAAGGTCTGAGCATCCAGCGGCGTCTATTACACCGAAGGCGCAGTTGGAGGCGGGTGCTCGCCGTGGCGAGAATGGTGCCCCCGAGGTTGGGCGGAGGAGCGGTCTTTCGCGTGTAAGGCGAACCTAAACGAACGTAGCGAGCACTCGGCGCTCACATCACCCTTCGTTCTCAGCGCGTACAGGATGATCGCCGCGAGGACCACAAAGAGCAGGAATAGCAGCACAGCTGGTAATGCACTCATCTCGCCTCCAAGCCCGACAGGCTTCGATTTCGTTCCGACTTCCGTCAAGAGTTGCGTTGGCTTCCACCAACTCGGTTCAAAACGCGAGACTGCTACTTCGTAGCTTCAGGGGCATCTCCATCCCGCAGTGCAACACGGACGCTGACCGGCTCGCCCAGTACTTGCGAGCAGACCTGCCGCAGCGCCTCCTGGTTGTCTTTGCTGCCCAGCATGTCGGCCCAGACACTGCCGGAATTATGGCGCGAGAAAATGAAGTGCACTACGCCCGGCTCCACGCGCCACTCCGCGAGGTGTTCCAGGCAACTGCTCACGAACCGCTTCGATTGCTCGAACAGCAGGCGCTTCACTTCCGCGAGCCTCGGGTCTTCGGGGCTCGCCGCTGGCGGCGTGTCTTCGACCGACGCCGCCCTTTCAGAAGACTTGGCCGGGGCGGGACGTCTCGGAGTGTTGGGCGCGAGCACGCTCCGGGCTCCCGTGGTTCGCGGTGGCGGTGGCGCGGGCATTGTGGCAGGCTCCTTCCCAGCATTATCTGGAGCCCCTACTGCGGTTTTTATGGCCTTCGCGAGCGCCTGAGACTCTTTCAGCTTCTCGTTAACTCTCTTGGTCATCTCGTCAGCGTCCTTAGCGAGATTCTCTAGAAAGTCGGGGATCTTTTCAATGGCGTCCATACGGAGTGCCCGCGGCGCGTCGTTGAATAGCCACTCGCCATCCGTGATCTCGTCGCCATAGCGGTTGCTTCCTGAGAGTTTACGAAGGGCGATACCCCACTTCCCACCGATTCTCGCGTACCCCATCTGGTCAGTATTCCAGCGGTCTCCGTCCTCGTCAGTCCGGTCGTTGATGTTGAGCCAGCTGGAGATCCCGAGGTTTAGAGACTTTATCGCGGCATCGAGGTCCGCGATCACAATCCCTAATTTGTTGGAAGCGGCGTTCAGGGTAGCTGCCGCAGCAGCCAGCTTTTGGAAGGAAGTCTTTACGTTGGTAAAGCGGGATTCATCCGGAGCCATGTTCACCTCCCGAGCCCAAGCAGGCTAGAGGCCGTCGACACCATCCGGCGTCGTTTCATGGCTCCAAAAGCCCGACAGGCTCTCGTTTCTCTGGCTTCCACCAGAGCTGTGTCGGCTTCCGCCGACACTGAAAATGTAGCAAGCCGACGGACTCTTGTCAAACTCCGGCTCGCATCGCGCCGCCAAATTTTTCGCTTGACTCTCGTGAGAACTGGTATATAATTAACGCATACCTAAACAGCGCGTGAAAGAGGCTATGTCCGCGGGCGCAAATCTGGTCCGGCAAGTCGCAGTGTCGCGCGAACTCCGGTCCCGTGCGCGGCCTCGGGAGCCTCAGCCATGACTGAAAAGACAGGACTTAAACGAACTGCACGGGCTATCTTCTTGTTTTTGAGTGAGATAAGTGATATTCGCGGAAACGAACTGTCAAAGCTAAGCTCTTTCCCATCTGTTGCTTACGCCCGATTTCTCCGGAAGATTCATTCGTTCGCGGCAGCTCCAATTGCGGATTCGCGCACTTCGTCGCTTCCATGTGGTCGCAAGTCCCGTCACGCCCGTGTTCAAAATACCGCACTTAAACGAACTGCACGGGCTATCCTCCTGTTTTTGATGGAGATAGGCGAAATCTGCGGAAACGAACTGGCGCGGGTAAGCTCTTCATCGTCAGTTACGTACGGCCGATTTCTCCGGCAGGTTCATTCGCGTTTGCGGCCCCTCCGCCCGCGGAATTCCGGAGCGCGGCCCGGTTGCTGCGAAACGCGGTTGTATCAGAGGCTACGCGAACCTTGGCGGGCTGCCCACCTGCCTGGCGGAACCTTCAAGAGCGACGTGCATTCGGGCTTGCGTCAGAAGGGCGGCCAGGGGTTCAAGGGGTCCGGGGCAGGGATGAAGGTCAGGAGGCGTGGGTCAGTTGACGCGCTAACTCTTCTTCACATGCTGCGCGCCCTGGGCGTTGATCTGAAAAGTCGAGCCTGGAAGCGGCCGGTTTACCCTCGTGTCGGTGTAGTGAGCGATCAGATAATCGCCGTCCGGCTCATAAAACTGCTGCTGTGCGGGCAGCCAGGAATCCTCGCTGATCCAGAGCTGAACCTTTGTCAATTGGCTCTTGACTCCACTATCTCTAGGAATCAGTTGCAGCACGATGGTGCTCTCGCCCTGCAGATCCTCTTCGTCGAGCATGGTGACGTTGTAATTCGCTTTCAACGCGTTCTGGTCCGTTCCGAATCCGAGAAGCATAAACTGCTGGATCAGCCCGCTCTGGCGCTGCAGATTGTACTGCTCGATGCGGTTGAGCTTGGGATAGTAGATCTCAGCCTCATTATGCCTGTAAAGGAATGTTTTGGGATCCGGACTCGTGAAGTTGATCAGGATCTCCGGATTCTTGGGATTCGAGAAGAAGAACTGACCGGTCTCGGTCTCGCGGTCGTTGACCAGCACGGTGACGGTGGTGTAATCCAGCTTCGACGTAACGGTCTTCAATCGCTTGGCCGCATCGTTCATCCGCGCCAGGACCTGGGCGAGGTCGCTCTTGGGCTTGCGCGGAAAGGCGAGCGAAAGCGGAACGGCCGCGGCGGCGAGCGTCGCGGCGAGAATGAAACGCGATGCCAGCATCCTCAGAGTCAGGGCGTCACCACCACGCTGTAGCCGAGCATGACGTTGTTCTTGTCCAAAACCGGCTCCATGGATTTGATGGTCACGGGATGCTTCAGGCGTCCCTTGAGGATGGAGCGAACCGCGTCGTCGGGCTTGAGGGGAGCGAATGAGTCTACCAGGCGGGAATCGATCAGGTACGCCGAGCCGGCGCGCGTCCGGCCGATCTCGATCACGCCCTGGCGATGGCGCAGATCGCTCAGCCCCAGCGAAGGCCGGTCATTGAACCAGGAGCGGGGAGAGAGGACGATGAAGGCAAAGATCACGCCGCAGATGACGTCATATTGCCAGCTTCCACGCTCGTACGTCCAGAAAATGGCATGCGATACCACGTATTTGATCCGCGGCCAGACCCCCGCCAAGGGCTGCACGGGCTCAACCACGCGGGGCATAACCGTTTCGCGAACTGGTCGTGAATCAGCCATCTCCGAGAAAGACGTTAACGCGCTCTCGCCGCGTGAATCAAGCGGAAACCACACGGCCGTCGCGCATGCGGATAGTACGGTCCGCTACTGCCGCCGCTTCCGGGTTGTGGGTGATCATCAGGATGGTCTGGCGGAACGAGCGGTTCAGGGTCCGGAGCATGCTCAGCACCATTTGCGAGTTCTCCGTGTCGAGGTTGCCGGTGGGCTCGTCCGCCAGCAGGATCTTCGGTTCGCAGATCACGGCGCGGGCGATGGCCACGCGCTGCTGCTCGCCGCCCGAAAGCGCGTAAGGACGGTGATTCAGTTTCTGGGCGATGCCCAGCATCTCCGCCACCTGCTCGAAGCGGCGCGGGTTGAAACCGTTTCCCTGGATCGACTGCGCGAGAGCGATGTTATCGCGCGCCGTCAGCGTAGGCAGCAGGTTAAAGCGCTGGAACACGAACCCGATCTTGTGGCGCCGGAACCGCGTGCGATCGGCGTCGCTCATGGCGCGGAAATCGTTGCCGTCAACCAGGACGCGCCCGCTGGAAGGCCCGGTCAGACCGCCCAGAATGTGCAACAGCGTGGACTTGCCGCAGCCCGAGGGTCCGACGACCGCCAGAAACTCGCCCTCGTCCACGATGAGATTCACCCCGCGCAAGGCCGGGACGTCCACCTTGCCGATGCGGTAGATCTTCTTCAAGTCCTCCGTGCGGATGATAGGTTCCACTGCGATTCCGGTTACGGCCCTCTTCCTTTACTCGTAGGCCAGCGCGTCAACGGGGTCAAGCCGCGCCGCGCGCAAAGCCGGATAAAAGGCGCCGATCAGCGCTCCCATCAACGCCAGGATCGCCGCCTTGGCGGCCCAGCCGGAGGTCATCGACTCCACGTAGAGCGTCGGGAAGGATTCAATCAGCACCTTCCGCACCAGCGCCGTCCCGATGTAGCCCGCAGCGATTCCGATGACCGCCAGCAGCGATGCTTCCTTGAGGATGATACTCAGAATATACCCTTTCGACGCCCCGAGCGATTTCAGAATTCCGATCTCGCGTGTGCGCTCCGTGATGGTGGTGTACATCGAGAGGAAGATCACCAGGAATCCGATCGATACCGCCAGGCCGATCATGGCGTTGATGAAGGTATCGACGGCCGGCAGGTTGTTGGAAGTCATCATCGACATGAATTGCCCCATGTTATGGATTTCCCAGCCGGGCAGCAGGTGCTGGATGGCGGCCTCCACATCATCGGTATATCCCGGATCGGTGCACTTCACGAAGAAGATCGACGCCTTGTCGTGCGAGCTGGAAAGCTCCTGGGCCGTGGCCAGCGGAATGAACAACCGCGATCCTTTGCCGTGTTCCACGATGCCGGACACATGAAAGGTCTGGCTCAGGAGACTCAGGGTACTGCCGACCTTCACGTGATTGGCCTTGGCGTACCAATCGTCGACGAGCACGTCCATGGGGCCCTGGAACGGCCCTCCTGAGAGGTAGACGAATCCGCCGCTGACGCGGTTCCAGCTCGGTATGTCGATGCCAAAGATCACTCCCAGCCCGTGCGTCGAAAGGTCGGACTGGAAGAGCACGGGCGTTACCGCCAGGACGTGGGGTATCTCGGCCAGCCGATCGCCGACCTTGATGGGCACGGGCGCGGAGCTGAGGCTGAACATGAACGAAGCACCGGACGGCTGCACCATCACATCGCCCCCGATGCCTTCCGTGCGGCGCGCGGCGTCGTTGATCAATCCCGTCGTCAGGCCCACGACGATCAGCACCATGACGACCTCAATGGCGACCGCGAGGATACTCACCACCGTGCGGATGGGGCGGTGCAGCACGTTCACGAGGATCATCTTATTCCCCACTGCCGTGCACCTCGCTTGGTTCTGCGCCTACATGGACCTCTTCGGCGTCCGGCGGCTTCGCCAGCACGAACTTGTCGGCCGCAATCGGCTGATTGAACGTGGCTTTCTCGACGCTGATGCCCAGGCTGTAATCTTCCTCTGGCCGCGTGAGATCGATCTCGGACGGATAGCGCACGCCGCCGTAGTCCTGATAGGCAGAATAGCGGACGTCCTCGACTGGCGCGCCGGCCGCATTGTAGAACTGGACTCGGGCGAGTTCCAGCGTGGAAGCGTCAAACCAAGCCTTGCGTGTCAGGCTGAGCTGACCGGCCGAACTATCGGCAGTGACGCCGGTCACGAAGTTGAGCACATAGTAGATCCTGGCGGATTCGCGCTCTTGATTCACGAAGTATTGCATTCCCGTATCATCTCCCGCGGGCGGAATCAGCGCGTCCAGAATGTGTTGCGGTCGCAGATTCTCAAGCGAGTTCTTGCCGGGCGCCGAGGCTTCCGTGCTGCCCACGATGAACTTGTTCTTGCTCGGCACCCAGACCCGGAACTCCTTGCCGTCAGAGGACATATCGAAGATCGTGGCGCGGACCACGGGCGCCTGTCCGACCATGCGAATGTCGCCCGGAGCCTGAAGCAATATGAACGCGCGAACGTCGTGATACTGGTTGATGACGCCGGAGTAGACGGACCCCGTTGTCGGGTTGAGTTCCACCGTCGCCGAAAGCGTCTTGATCGCCTGATGCTGCTGATCGAGCCGCGCGAGCAAATCAGCCGCCGACGCCGCCACCGGCGCCGGGGGAACGGCCGCGGGCGACACACGGCTGGTCTTCTTGACCGCGCAACCAGCGCTCAGAAGCCCGATCAGCGTCGCAATCAGCGACAAAACGCGACCGCACGACCTTGGGACTTCATGGATGCGCAATCTTCACCATTCCCGCCGAAGCGCTTTTACGCGAACAGCATACGGCGGACACAGCACGCCGTGACGCCCCGCAGGTCCCATTCGTGTGATGCTTCCGGGATGATGTCCGGTATCCGCGCCGCCTGTAGCGGCGCTGTCCTCAGCGCCGTTCTCCGGCACTGCTGTCGTCAGCGCCGCCTTCCAAAACTGCTGTCCGCTGCGCCGACGTCCCAAGGGGCTCTCTTCAGCACCGTCGCTGAAGCGGGTCATAACTCGCCGTGCGGCACTGCAATTGTATCCGGTTTTGCGCTCGTGTGCTGTGTTGATGGGTGGTTTTTCGAAAGAAAAACAGCGTTTTTCAGCCGGATTTTCGATGCCAGCGGCCCAGAATCGCTCCCATGACCAGCATGCCCGCCAGAGGGTATCCCGCGATGATGGCGTAGGCTCCGAGCGTCCTGCCCTCAAAGACGAACTCCGTGGCCATCGCGGTGCCGACGAATCCAAGCCATAGCAGCCCGCCCATCTCAAAACCGCCCACCAGGCTCGTCCGGCCGGTCAGGATGATCAGCCAGGCGAGCATCCAGGCGATGATCAGGTTCGAGACGAAAGCCACTACGTAGCCTAGAGCCGGACTACCGGTGAGCTGGTCGGCTGTTTTGCTGATCGCCGACAGCCAGGGCTTTTGGAATGCCGTGAACCAGATCGCGCCCAGCACGAAGTACACTGCCGCAGCAACCACAACCGCGACATAGTTCACTTGGCGACCGTTCATCGTACCCGTCTTTTGAGATGCGGCAGTAAACCGCCGCACCCAAGGTTGCCGTACCTTATGAACATGGAGCATAGCGCGAGTGGGCTCTCGAGTACAGCGGTGTGGACGTCGACCGC
>JASHQD010000155.1 GCA_030037755.1 Terriglobia bacterium | reverse complement strand
TATTTCGCCCATCCCTCCCGTATACTGGTCAGGAGGGGGTCTGATGAAGATGACCGCACTGATCGTGGACGATGAGCAGCCCGCCCGGGACGAGTTGGCCTATTTGCTGAAGGCGTTTCCCGAGGTCGAGGTGGTGGGCCAGGGCAAGAACGGCGTGGAAGCCGTTAACCTGATCAAGGAACTCAGCCCCAGCCTGCTCTTCCTTGACGTGCAGATGCCGGGACTCGACGGCTTCGGCGTGATCAAAAAGCTGATTGAGAAAAGGATCCGGCCCCCGCAGGTTATCTTTGTCACCGCCTACGACCAGTACGCCGTGCAAGCGTTCGACGTGAATGCCGTCGACTATATCTTGAAGCCGATTTCGCGGGCCCGTCTGGAAAAGGCTCTGGGACGCGTGCGGCACGCCACCGAAACCGCGGACGCCACTCACAAGCTCGACAAAGTGGTCGAGATGCTGGAGCGGCGGCCGGTGCCGCAAAAAAACAAGCTCGTGGTGAAGGCCGGCGGACGCCTCTACCTGCTCGACTCCGACGACGTGGTCTACGCCAGCATCGAAGACGGCGTGATCAGCATCGTGACGCGCGAGTTCGAGGGCCAGTCCAACTTCCGCACCGTCGAGGAGTTGCAGAACGCGCTCGATCCCAAGGTCTTCTGGCGGGTGCATCGCTCCTACCTTATTAACATTAATCGTATTAAAGAAGTGATTCCCTGGTTCAAAAGTTCTTACCAGCTCAAAATGGACGACCGCAAACAGTCAGAGATTCCCGTCAGCCGCGCCCAGACGCGTAAACTTCGAGAATTATTAAACTTATAGTCATACCCGGCTTATGCGGCGTCCGGCTCTCGGCGCTATGTTCTCGGTTACCAGCCAAGAAGACGTTCTTCTTGACATCCTGATACATTCCTTTGTGATTCACCTCTTGACAACCCTATCCAACTTCGTGTATTGAATTGCGCCGGGGGATCGGCGCACGTTCCTGGGTTCCCGCAAACGATTCGACCCCGTTGCCGGAACGGGATCCTGAAAGCTCCGTGCCTTGGGGGACACTGATTCGAACGCACAGCGAAGGAGGCATGGCAAGTGGCTCGACTTCAAGGAAAAGTAAAGTGGTTCAATAATACGAAGGGTTATGGGTTCATCGGACAGGAAACCGGGCCCGATGTGTTCGTTCACTACTCTGCCATCTCGATGGATGGCTTCAAGACACTCAACGAGGGCGATCCGGTCGAGTTTGAGGTGGTTCAGGGACAAAAGGGGCCTCAGGCGGACCGGGTGACAAAGACGGCGATGTAGTCTCGCAGGACCTCAAAACAGTTTCATTTCTGTGTAACATCGCTTTTGCGTTGCCGCAAAGGGCAGAGGAAGTCGTGTGAATGGCCGACGTGGGGCGGTCGAGCCAGGGCGCCGGTCGAAATGACCGGACTACAATACTTGACTTGCTTTCGCCTTGCGTCCGACGCATAATAGCTGAAGTCTGCGGGGGAGGGTCTCGGGCGGAGGCAGGGGTCTCCTCGTTCGATCACGCGTGCCGCTCTAAGGGTGGCGCAGAGAGGTGGGCCGTTCGCATGAGGATGAAGATTCGTAGCGCGACGCTTGCTCTGGCTGGCTTGCTTACGTTTGCGTCCTTTCTTCGCGCTGGAGGGCCGCCCCTGACGGGTCCGGCGCCATCAGCAGGTTTGACCGTTCCCGCCGAAACCGAAGCCAGCGTGATGCTGCTCTCGGGCTTGCACACCAAGATCGCCCAGGTACGTGACCCCGTCGCCTGCCAACTGACAAAGGCGATCTACGTTGACGGCCAGATTGCCCTGCCGGAAGGCACACTTCTGTACGGGTACGTCACACGTGTGCGTCCCGCCGGCCGGCTACATCGTCCGGCCGAGCTCGGAATGCGGTTCGATGAAGTGTCGCTGCCGGATGGTGAGACCGAGCCGGTAACGGCGCGGCTCTCGGCGCTGGAGCATCCGGGAAAGCTGCGTCTGGACCGCGAAGGTTATCTGAAGGGCGGGCGCCAGCTCTCGTGGAACCTGATTACCGGCGCGCTGGTCGGGTCCGGCGGCCTCCTGGTGATTCCGAGGGTCGCGGGCGCCACGGTCGGCGCCACCGTCGCTTCGGTAGCCACGGCCGGAGTCCTCGGCGGCTACGTCCTGATTCCGCACGGCCCGGAAGTCCACCTGCCGCCCGATACACGCTGCCGCGTCCGCTTCGATGACGCTTTCACCGTGCACGGCCAATCATAAGATTGCCGATTTTCGATTGACGATTTTCGATTGGCCGTTGCAGTGTCCCATCGCGGTCTATCAAGACCACACAACGTCCGCCAGTCAGTCGATCCTCAATCAGCAATCAGCAATCGTCAATTGAAAATACGCAAGCGGCAATGATGGACCGTCTGATCCTGCACAACGATCGCATTGTTCCTCTCAGCAAAGCGCGGCTTTCGCCGGGCCAGGCTGGACTTCTCGCCGGCTGGGGCGTCTTCACGACCCTGCGCATCTATCGCGGGCAGCCCTTCGAATTCCATCGCCACTGGGAACGCATGAGCCGCGATGCCGCGCGGCTCGGCATCGAGATGATCTACAGCGAATCGGAGGTTTCCAGGTGCATCGCGGAACTCGCGCGCGTGAACGATCGACCTGAAGGCATGGCGCGAGTGTGGTTCGTGCGCAACCAGGGCGGCATCTGGGCGGACGAAGACTTCGCCGTGTCGCCGGTGACGAAAACCAGCTCGCGGCCTGTCACCGATCTGCTGGTCTTCACGCGCGAGCTTGTCGCCTGGCCCGCCCAGCACCGGTTGCTCATCGTGCCCCACGCGATCTACTCAGCAGGAGTCCTGGCAGGCGCCAAGATGCTCTCCTGGGCGCAGAACTCGCTGCTCGCGGAACGCGCCCGAGTGCAAGGCTACGACGACGCGCTGCTGCTGAACGAACTCGGTCAGCTCGCCGAGTGCACGTCAGCGAACGTGTTCCTGGTGATCGGCGGCAAGGTCTTCACCCCGCCGCTTTCGTCCGGATGCCTCGCTGGAGTTACTCGCGATGTGTTGTTCGAAATCGCCCCGCGCGCCGGAATCGAACTGCGCGAACAGGCGCTCACGCCGGACGATCTTGCGAAGGCCGAGGAAGTGTTCATCAGCTCGACCACGCGCGAAGTGGCTGGCGTGGGGCTGGTCGGACCGGATAAGGGCGCGGAGATGAAGTGGCAGGTTCCCGGCAGGATCACCACGGCGCTGGAATCCGCGTTCCAGCGCTACGTGGAGGAAAAGCACAGGGAGAAGAGCACATGACAGAGCAAACCGCCGGCGTCCGCGTCAATCCTTCCGATGAGACGATCCGCCTCGGGCCGCTGGCGGTGCGTTTCCTGCTCACCGGAGAAAACTCGATGGGCAGTATCGCGGCCTTTGAGGTCCTTGTCCCGGGTGCGCAGCGCCTGGCGGCGCCAGCGCACAGCCATGATCACTACGAGGAGACGATTTACGGCATTGACGGCGTGCTGACTTGGACCGTGGATGGGAAACAAATCGATGTCGGGCCGGGGCAGGCTCTCTGCATTCCGCGCGGCGCCATCCACCGGTTCGACAACAACGGCACCGAGGATGTGAAGGCGCTCTGCGTGATTACGCCTGCCGCGATCGGCCCGCAGTTTTTCCGCGAAGCTTCCGAGGTGGTCAACGCGGCTGCCGGCGGTCCGCCGGACCTCGTTAAGATGGCCGAAATCATGCGCCGGCACGGCCTGACGCCCGCACCCCACGCCGCGCACAGATAGTCCACTGGAATCGGCCTTGCAGCGCTACGTAAACGAGAAGTTCGGATTGCCGTCGAATGGATGAGGCTCGGACGGCTTGCGCCTCGTCACCAAACATGCTCTAGCAATCAAAGACGATCCTGATCGGGGGGCTCACCCTGGGGAACCCTGGACATCACTTGGAGAAACTTTTCGAAGCTTCCTTTTGACGCCCGTTCTTTGAGCCGCTCAAATTCCAGCACGCGCTCCTCGAAGGCTGAAGCGAAGAGCTCTTCAACAGAGACTTTCTCCGCGGCCGCGACTTCAGCCGCCCGACGGTAGACTTCATCAGGTACCTTGATCGTGAGATTCATCCGCGATCTCCAATAAGAGTCAACAGTTCTTTCGGGCTCACGACGCGCACGCCAAAGCGCTCGGACCCAACGAAATGCCTGGCGTTGAAGGTTACGATACTGCAACTGGCGCGAATCGCCAGCTCCAGAATACGATCATCGTCCGGATCATGCAACACTGGCCGCCATCGGAAATAGATTTGAACG
>JASHQD010000154.1 GCA_030037755.1 Terriglobia bacterium | reverse complement strand
TCCACCGGACCTCGCACTGCGCCCGGCAAACAGACTTCCGCCGCCAATGGATTCCGCGCCCGAACCCGCCTCGATTTCTGGGGGGTTAGCCTGTTGCCTCACAATCTCGACGATCGCCTCGCCGGGCCGCCCCTGCCCCCGGAGCCCGGTTTGTTCAATGACCCTGGTCAGGCGCTGTTGGCCGCGCGCTCGGAGGTGGTCCGGCAGGTCCGGCGGATCCGGGAAAGCCAGTTGCGCCGGTGGCGCCGCGAAGCGCGCCGGCGTCGTGAGGTCAAGGCATGAACCGGCGGATTTCGCCGGCGGCCCACAGGAATCCGGCCGCGCTGACGAGTGGCTATCTAGCCTATTCGAGGCGGCCTAACCAGCGACAAAGGCCCGAGAAACACCGGAGAGTGCAGACGAATGTGCCTTGCCAAAGCTGGAATGTCGTGTGGAACCAGAGCGATACGGCCACTTTTCAGAAAGTCGCGAAAACAGCATGCGCGGCGCTCAAGGAATCGGAAGGCTTTCAGTCTTGCAACCCTCTGAATTCGCGGCGTTTGAGACGTCAACTAGCCAACATATGTGAACTTACAACGGCAAAAACACCTGAAAACGTCGTTTTTCAGACACCCACCACCCAAAGTGCATTTCTCATTAAAATCAACAACATGCCAGGAATGTGCCGGCTAGGCACGAAGCCGGAATCTCCTTTGGAATCAGCAAAACGGTCCGAAATCGTCGAAAGAATCGAGACAGGTCGCCAAAGCGGGAATGTCCTCTGGAATCAGCGACATGATCGAAAATGCGATCGGCCAGAATGCAAAATCGCGTGCCAATTGCGAACGGGAATGTCCTTTAGAATCAATAAAAGCGTGTGGCGGGACGGACGGCTGAGACGGTCATTGTACTTACCGGTTAACTCGCGTACGATGAGGCCTGGAGCCATCCGGAGTGCCGGGTTCAGACGAAAAAATAACGAATGTGCGCCGGCCTTCAGAATCGCGCCAACAGAATGGGGGCCAAATGAAGCCTGACTCGAGAAACAGAGCGCGTGCGCTCGGAGGCGTGGCGGTGGTGATCCTCCTGAGCACCGGCCTCGCGATCGCGCAATCGGTGCCTGTCGTGACCGGCGACGCGCGCGTTGACAAGCTTCTGAGTGAGATGACGCTTCAGGAGAAACTGATGGTCATCCACGGCTGGCACGAAGATCCGGCTGTCTACCAGGGGCAGGCCGGATACCTCCAGGGCATCCCGCGGCTCGGCATTCCGGGTTTGCGCTTTGCCGACGGACCGCCGGGCGTGCTGACGCGGCATCCTTCGCAGGCCGAGACGGCGACCATGGGCGTGGCGGCCACGTTCAGCGCGAAGGACGCCGAACAGAACGGCGTGGTGATCGGACGCGAGGCGCGCGCGCTCGGTATTGACGTGCCGCTGCAGCCGTTCGTGAATATCGATCGCGATCTCGAGTTCGCCCGCGGCTACAACACCTTCGGCGAGGATCCCTACCTGACCGGCCAGGTAGGCGCCGCCGAGATTCGCGGCATCCAGTCGCAGCACGTGATGGCTCAGGTGAAACACTTCGTCGGCTACGACAGCGATGCCAGCAACATCTGGATCGACGACCAGACGCTGCACGAGGTTTATGTGGCACCCTTCGACGCTGCCGTGAAGGCCGGCGTCTCCTCGATCATGTGCTCGTATAATCGCCTGAACGGGACCTTCGCCTGCGGCAACGAGTCCACGCTCACCAAGATTCTGCGCGACGAGATCGGATTCAAGGGCTTTGTGACCTCCGATTGGGGCGCCACGCACGGCGTGATCTTCATCAACGCCGGGCTCGACATGGAAATGCCGGGTCCGCCGGCGCACGGCGGATTTCCCATCCCGTCGTTCTTCGACTCCGAGCCACCTCCGGGTCCGCCACCGCCGATGGGAGACTTCCTGGCGGGGTTTTTCGGAACTCTCCCCGAAGAGCCGCCTCCTCCGCCCTTCGACATGGGTGACTTTGGCCGCAAGGTCGATACCAAGAAGATGCCCGACGCGCTGAAGGATGGCACCGTGACCGAAGCGACGGTCACTCGCGCAGCCGGACGCGTTCTCTACGAAATCGCGCGCTTCGGTTATCTCGACGGCATGCAAAAGCACGAGGTCACGGCGCAGTCGATCGACGCCAACGCGAAGATCATCGAGAAGACCGGCGAAGATGCCGCCGTGCTGCTCAAAAATGAAGGTGGCGCGCTGCCGCTCAAAGCCGCCGACCTCGACCAGGTGGTGCTGATCGGGCCGGGCGCGGGCCAGGTGATGGCGATCGGCACGAGCGGCGAGCGTTCGGTCGGCCTGCCCGAGCGGCAGATCGGACCGCTGGCCGCCATGCGGAAGATCTCCGGCAACGACCGGATCGGCTTTGCTGTCGACGATGACATGACCGGCACGACCGTGCCAGCCGCCGCGCTGACCCACGACGGTCAGCCGGGCCTGCAGCGCTACGATGCGTCTGGCGCTGTGCTTCAGACGGATGCTCAACTGGATTTCACCACGAAAGGCGGCAACGCGCTGCCGCCCAATTCCACCTTGAGTTGGAAGGGCACGCTCACTGTCTCGCAGGCAGGCACGTATTGGATCTACCTGCAGGCGCTCGGCACCAATGCCAACATCTCGATCGACGGCAAGCGGCTGGGTGCCACGGGCGCGTTTCAGGGTGGAGTCCATGGGGACATTCTGCAGGCCAATCAGGACAACGCTGTGCCCACCACCGATGGCCTGGACAACGTCCGCCGAGCCATCGACCTCGCCGCAGGTCCCCATGCAGTTGAAATGAAGGTCACGCCGGACACGTCGAGCGCGCCGGTTCAAGTCCGCCTGAACTGGTACACGCCGGAGCAGCGCCAGGCCGATCACGAAGCGGCCATCGCCGCGGCGAAGAACGCCAAAGTTGCCGTCGTCTTCCTCTGGACTCGTCTGAATCCGGTGTTCGGGCTTCCCGGCGCGCAAAACGATTTGGTGGACGAAGTCGCGGCCGTGAATCCCAACACGGTCGTGGTCCTCAACACCAGCCAGCCGGTCGCGCTGCCCTGGATTGACAAGGTGAAGGCGGTGCTCGAGATGTGGTGGCCGGGCGACGAAGGCGGCTGGGCTACGGCCAATCTGCTGCTCGGCAAGTCCAGCCCGGCAGGACGGCTGCCCGTGACCTGGGGCAAGCGCCTCGAAGACTACGCGGCCACCGATCCGAGTCATCCGGAGCGCTCGAAGAAGGGCGTGGACCACAAAACCACTTTCAGCGAAGGCGTGAACGTGGGATATCGCTGGTTCGACCAGCAGAAGATCGAACCGCTGTTCCCGTTTGGCTATGGCCTGAGCTACACCACATTCAATTACTCGGACCTCAAGGTGGACAAGGCTGCGGACGGCGGTCTCGACGTTCAGGTGAGCATCCGCAATACGGGCGACGTGGATAGCGACGAGGTGCCGCAGGTGTATCTGGGCGCGCCGCGCGAGATTCCGCAGGGCGTGCAATTCCCGGTGCGTGCTTTGGTGGCCTTCGACCGCGTCTCGATCTCTGCTGGCGCGAGCAAGACCGTCACGCTGCATGTCGACGCGCGCCAGCTCCAGTACTGGTCTACGGCGGCAGGGAGGTGGATGACGCCCAGCGGTCCGCGAGCCGTGAGCGTAGGCGCTTCATCGCGCGACTTGAGGCTGGAAGCCAGTGTGCAGTGACCCGGCACAGGCTGGCTGGGATTTGCGGCGGTGGGGACACAGCGGCAACAGGGCGCGCCTTTTTCGGGATAAAGACCGGCGGGCAGAGACCGCCGCTACAGGGCGATTACTCGGGTACCGCGACGTGGACCGGGGCGGTGAGCACCAGTTGGCCCCAAGCCACCTTCAGCGTTGCGTCGCGCATGTTGTTCTGGGAGGTGGCCAGCGTGATCGTGAGTTTGTCAACGGCCTCGCCAGCGGCGGGTTCCGCGGTCATGGGAGCCGTGAACTCCACCGTGGCCTTGCGGATGTCGAAAGCGTCAATGCGATTCTGCCGGACCTTGATGGGATCGATGAAGGCGAGGCTCCAGGACGCGCCATCCGCCGATCGCTCGATGCCGAGAAAGTACAATCCGGGTTTGATCGACTTCCCGCCGATTTTCACGGGCACGTCGGCGTAGAGATTGCTCCAAAAGTTGCTGCCCATCCGCCAGACTTGGCCCTTGGTCATTTTGTCGAACGTCGCGGGGTCGTCGTACTCTTTCTTCCACACGGGGCGTCCATAGTTGATGGCCAGTTGGCCCGCCGCCGCGTTGGCCGGGCCGTTCCAGTACAGCAGCCGCGCGGACGCCCGGTCGTCAGGGCTGCCGCCCTCGACCGAAATCCTGGCGTTCTGTTGCGCGTGAAGCGAGCCCGTCACAAACAGCATGAGAGCACCGATCAGCAGTTTCCCCTTCATGATCTCTCCTTGTCGATTGGTCCGGAGTCTTTCAGTCCGGAGTTGGCCAGTCGGTCAGCCCGAAATCGTCTTCGTAGTCCGCAGTTACGACGCGCCCGGACGCTCGAAGGTTGCGATCTACTCTTCCCGGGTCACGCCCTGGGCGATCCAGAACTTCCCTGGCTCGAGACCGGCGCGCAGTGCGAGTTCGTGCGCCATCAACTGGACGAAGAGCATGTCGATAAGAGTTCCAAGGCCGAGACGCATCGGCTCCACGCGAACCGCGCGGACGTTGACCATTTCGGTAAAGGAAAGATCGGAGAAGAGAAGTACCCGGCCGCCATGCGACTGGATGTCCATGGCCAGGCGCAGCATCAACTTCCCGGTATTCGTATTGTGCGCCTGCCGCGCGCCGGGATTCACCTGCCGCGCGAAGATCACGTAGCGGTGCATGGGGTTGACGATCTCGATCGGACCGTGACGGAACTGGCCGGCGCTGATCGGTTCGGCCGCCAATCGCACCGTCTCTTTCAGCGTCAGTGCGGCTTGCATCGCGGACGCCAGATCCGGCCCGCGCGACATCAATGCAACGTAGGGAGGATGATCGAAGAATTCCACCAGGGGCGGGATGATCGCTTCCTGTCGGTCGAGAATTCGCTCTTGCATGCGAATAGCCTTCAGCAGCACCTGCGTGAGATGCCGATGTGGTTCGCCCGCGATTGAGAATGCCAGGTACATCAGCACGGCCACGCTGCACATGTAAGTCTTGGTACTGACCGTTGTCTGTCGCCCGGCGAGCATCGGCAGTAGCAAGCCCCCGCGACGCGCCAGCGTGCTGTGCTCCACGTTCACGACCGCGGCCACACCGACGTCCTTCGGAATACGTTCGAGAAGGCGTGTCATCTCGATCGTTTCGCCCGACTGTGAGATCGCCACCACGAGAGTATTGCGCCGCAGAATCGAGAGGTGATGATGCAGCAACTCGGACGTCTCCCAGACCATGGCGTGGATACCGTGGGACGTCAGATAGGCCTGGGCTGGGTAAGCCGCAAACAGCGACGCTCCCATGCCGGTGAAGATCACGAGCGGCGGCCACTCCGAGACGAGTCCGCGCAGGGTCTTGAGAGGAATCGCGCCGGGACTTTCGTAGTACTTGCGGAGATCGGCCAGCGCTCCGGGCTGCTCCAGGATCTCCTCCATCATGGCTGTCATGCGAGATTATCCCCGATTACAAAGAGCGTTTAGATTGCGTAAGCCACAGGATGTTTCCGGAAAATTGGAAAGGAGTGCTCGGCATCAATCCGCTCAGCGTCTTGGCCTCGTGAGCGGGAGAGGTAGGCATGAGGAAGCAAAAGGGCCGGACCCGCAGGTCCGGCCCTTTGCACACTAGACTTGAACTACGTTCGCGGCCTGAAAGCCCTTCGGTCCCTTAACCACCTCGAACTCGACCGCCGCTCCCTCCTGGAGGTTGCGATAGCCGTCGCCCTGGATGGCAGAATAGTGGACAAAAACGTCTTCACCCTCGTTCCGCTGAATGAAGCCGTATCCCTTGGCAGAATTGAACCACTTCACCGTTCCACGTTCTCTGTTGCTACTCACGATGTACTTCTACTCCTTCGATTGTGATGCTGTCTGTCTCCTGGCCTTCAGGCTGAAAACTGAACAAGGCCGCGAGCGCTACCCCGCAGCCCTCCGTTTCGAACACAAAAGGTGCTACAAGAGCACAAACGCCATGTTATGGTACCACAACCATACTAGTCCGTCCATAACTTTCCTGGTTAAACTCTGTTTTTTGTGCGAGGCGTGAACGGCCTGCACCGGACTGAAGCAGCCGGTTCACCTCTTGACCGCTACCTGCCATTCGAAAAGAGAAGCGTTACGGGAAAGTTGCCAAGGACACGGTCGAGGGGCAAGATGGGCGCATCATTTTCGGTCTGACAAGTGATTCGCTCACCGGTCAGCACGTTGAGCCAATCGGCCGGGAGCTGCTTGGGTAGGATGACTTGAGTGGTATTCCAAAACCGCGCGAATCGCTCTCCGATTTTAGGGGCCCGAGCGCGCGCCAGCCAGCGCGGCACGATGGCCAAACTGTGCTCGTTCACGCGACTGCGGGCGAACCCCACTACGTTCTCGGCACGATCGCCACGGGCGCTTAACGGCAGATAATCGCCGTCGAGAAACAGCCGAGAGTGCTGGCGCCTCAGCTCAAGAGCCTTCCAGACGACGTAAAGCTTGACGCGCCCGTCGCCCCATCGCGCAAGCAGTCTGCGAATGAAGGACAGCTTGGGATTTGTGCCGGCTCGCTTAAGGCTTTCGAGCATCTTGCTTCGCTTATCGAAGTCCACCTGCCCGCGGTTGTCGGGATCGACAAGCCGCAAGTCCCAAAGTTCGGAACCCTGGTAGCAGTCCGGTACTCCCGGACAGGCGATCTTCAGCAGCGACTGGGCGAGTCCATTCAACATTCCGAAATAGGCTACCTTCCGTTGAAAGGGGAGGAACGCGTCCTGAAAGCTCCCCGGTGATTCGCAGCACAGGATGGAATCCAGGAACTGGGTCAGTGCGCTCTCATGCTCGACATTCGGCAGAGTCCAGCGCGTGTGGACCATCGCCTCGCGCGTGGCTTTAATCATGTAGTCCTTCAGCCTGGTCTTCAGGCCGGGCATTTCGGCCGGATCCAGCGGCCAGGCGCCGAGCAGAGTCTGGTAAAGAAAGATTTCCTCATTGCGGTCGGGGACGAGTTGCCCATTGATCGACCTCTTCTTCGCAGCATTGACACGGCTCCAGCGGTTCAGGCGCCGGCTCCATTCCGCGGGAATTTCCGAGAGCACATTGATCCGCGCCCGGACGTCTTCGGCCCGTTTGGTATCATGCGTCGAACTGGCATTCAGTGCATAAGGCCAGTAGCGCGCCCGCTTTTGAATGAAGGAATGAAACCCGGGGCTTTCCGGGGCAACCGGCCTCGGGTCGCCGCCGACTTCGTTGAGAGATAGAAGAGCGTTGTACACATACAAGCTGGTATCTTCGACCCCTTTGGCGACGATGGGCCCCGTGAATTGCTGCCAGCGCATTACAAACGCCAGCCGTGCTTCTCTCTGTTCAGGGAACAGATGGTTGGCTTCGCGCACCAGCAGGACGTCGCAAACAAAATCGAAGCACGCGGCGTCAAGTTCCGGGCGCCGCCGCCGCCCCGCAGCGATCGCTCCCTCGATGTACCGGCTGTCGTCCTCCGCCACCTCGAGATTGCGGATATAGGTGCGATAAACCTGCAGGCACGCCGTCGTCTCGATGAGAGCCTCGGCGAGATCGGACTGCGGAAGATCACGCGCGTAGCGATCCTGTTCCGCCAGGATCCCCAACTGGCGCGCGAGCGCGCGCACTTCGACCGCCAGCAGCGTCTTCATGACCAGCTTCTTCTTGTGGTACATCACGTCTTCAAAACGCACTTCTTTGCCGATGAAACGCTGATAGATTTCTTCAATCGCCGGCGCGCCTTTGGGATCGACAAAGAGCCTGTTAAGGACATTCAGGAAGTCGTAGCCGGTTGTGCCGTTGACGGGCCATTCCTGCGGCAGGCTTTCCGTGCCCGCCGTGATCTTCTCGATGACCACATAGAACCGGCCGTCGCCGGCGAGCCCGATCCGCTCTTGCAGGCGCTGCAGATAGCCGAGCGGGTCTCTTAATCCGTCGACGTGATCGATCCGCAAGCCGGTGATCATCTCCCGTTCGGTCAGGCGGAGGATTACACTGTGTGTGGCTTCGAATACCAACGGATCCTCGACGCGCAGACCGACCAGGTCGGTGATCGTGAAGAAGCGGCGATAGTTGATGACTTCGTTGGGATTCTGCCAGAAAGCGAGCACGTATGCCTGCTCGGAAAGCAGCCGGTCCATCAGCCGGAAGCTCGCCGGTTCTCCCTTTGTACCCCGGAACTGCCGCAGGTTCTCGTCGATGAAGGCGACGACTCGCGGATCACTGCTCGAAAGTTTGCGCAGCCGCTCCTTGATTCCCTCCGTCTGAAGCCGTCTTTCGCCCGCGGCCTCCGCCGGCAGAGATTGGCGCTCGGGGAGTACGGCGAGACTTGCCAGGATGCCTTGATATTCCTGGTACGCCGGCGAATCTTCGCCCAATGTATCCCTCAGGTCATCGAGGCGATGCTTGAGGATCCGGCGGTACGACTTGGGCGCCAGGGGGAACCGGTCATGGTTATACCCGACGAAGAAGGATCCGTCTTCATAAGCCAGGCTCAACTCCTGATTCTCGAGGACCTCTCCGTACGTCGCGCCCAGCAGAGGAAGCAGAACCCTGTTGTCCAACATCCGCGAGTCGGGATGCCAGTCGATATCGAAGTAAGAGGCGTAGGCCGAGCCGGGCCCGTTCTCCAGCACGTCCATCCACCAGGGATTCTCACTGCTGGCGGCCATGTGATTGGGAACCGCATCGAGAATCAAGCCCATTTCGCGGTCCCGCAGGCCGGCCTGGAGCGACTCAAAATCGGCTTCGCTGCCGGGGTCGGTATCGATACGCGTGGAATCGGTAACGTCGTAGCCGTGTCCGCTGCCGCGCCGGCTTTGAAGTAGAGGCGAGGCGTAGAGGTCGGTAATTCCGAGCGCCTGAAGGTAGTCGAAGCGCTCACGGGCTTCGCTATAGGTAAAATTCCGGTTGAACTGAAGCCTGTAGGTCGCGATTGGAATTCTCAGAGAGGCCATGGGGCTACTTCAAGGTCTGCAGCCGCAGATGTTCCTTGAGCTGCTGAACCTCGTGCCTCCAAACGTCTGCGGCCGAGGGCTCAACCGGCACGCTGGTCCCGGGCTGCTCCTCCGGTTTCTTAAGCCAACCGTAAACGACATTCTGCGTTTTCCACAGGTTTATGGGAAAGGGCAGGGAAGTGACGAGTTCCAGGAGACGATTCAGCTTCTTCAGCCCTTCCAGTCCCGGCCTGTCATTGGCGAGGTGGCAGGCGCTTTGCTCCACACGCCGCCGGATGGCGTACTCCAGACCCTCGACATCCAGGGCGACGTTTATACTGGAGGCCTCCTTCAGCAAGCCGCGCATCCCTTCGATGTCAAGGTCGGGACGCCCAAACGCGAGCCGGAGCTGTCCATTGAGCGCCTGCGTGGCCGCAGCCTGAAAGGCCGGGGGGAGTGGAATGCCCAGGGCGTTCAGAAAGCGGATCAAGGGCGCGTGATGATCGTAGATGCCCTTGTACGCGTTAAGGGCTTCAGCGAGCGTTTCCTCGATTACGAGCCCCACAATTTTCCTTTGCTCGTCCTTGAATAGAGATTTGAGGGAGTAGACCTGCTGGCCAAAGCGTTCGTCGATCAGGCGGGTAACCTCGGCCGCATCGGCCCTGGAGAACGCGTCGGACAGGTGCTGCACAAGCTGTTCGAAGTCTCCGTCTCCGTGGCTGTCGGCGACGCCGGCCCTGACGTTGTGATCGCCCGTGTGAAGCACGCCAAATGCATAGCCGGCTGTCTCCCGCGTAATCTCCGAATTGAAACGTGCCCGGCCTACTGCCAGGCGCATCTTACCGACCGTGTTCGCGGTGTAAGCCTCGCGGTGGGCGTCGTAGCAATAGATCCGCGTGTCATCGCCATAGGGCTCGAAGACCGAACTGATGGCATAGTGCGCCGCCAGTTTCTTCATGTCCACAACCGCCGGCTTTACCCATTTTTCGTAGATCTGCCCGCCGTCGCCGTGTTCCGGTAAATTGCTCTTGGCCTTCCGCAAGTGGTCGATGAACTGGCCCTCGAGATTATCCCCGAACAACTCCTGCGCAAGCTGGACGGCACGGCCGGCGTAGTGGATCACCTGAACAGTCTCGAGACCCGAGAGTTCGTCAAAGAACCAGCCGCAGCTCGTGTACATCAGCAGGGCGTGCCGCTGCAGTTCGAGGAGCTTCAGCGCACGAACGCGGTCGTTGTGATCCAGCTCACGCGTTGCGTGCTGGCTGAAGAATCGATCGAGGCTTTCGGGGGAGCGATCGAGAATCACGTCGATATAGCTGTCACGAGCCTGCCATGGCTCCTTGAGCAGCGCCGCGGCGTTCTGGGCATACGGCGTCGCAAGAGAGTCCCGCAACCAGTCCAGGGCCTCACGTAACGGCGCGCGCCATTCCTGACTCCAGCCTCGTCCGGTGTTGCAGCCGCAGTTGGTGCGCCAGCGCTCGATGCCGTGCTCGCAGCTCCATGACGTGTTGGGGAGAATTTCGACGAAATGATCCGGCGGATGCCGCTCCAGATACTGGCCGTAATTCGTGATCTCCGCCAGTTGATTGGACTGGATGTGCTGCAGCGCGTAGGTGAGGGCCATCTCGCCGAATTTGTGGTGATGTCCGTAGGTTTCACCATCGGTCGCGATGTGGACCATCTGCGGCCAGTCCCGAGCGTCGGAGAAGCCGCTGATCAGCCGCTCGGCGAAGCGTTCGCCGCTCGAGAGCAGACCTTCAAATGCCACCGCCTGCGAGATGGGCCCGTCATAGAAGAACAGATTGATTTGCCGCCGGGACGAAAGACGCTGAAGATAAGCCCGGCTGGGATCGATCCGGGCGCCGCTGACGTCCTTCCAACCGCGGCCGGTCCTGCGTCGGACGCGCCTGGCCTGCCGGGGCGCAAGCACAGTGAATTTGATTCCGTGTTCGGCCAGCACGTCGAGTGTCTCCATGTCGACGGCCGTTTCGGGAAGCCACATGCCTTCGGGCATTCGTCCAAAGCGATGCTGAAAATCCCGGATGCCCCAGCGCACCTGGGTCACTTTGTCGCGACGGTTGGCAAGCGGCATGATCATGTGGTTGTATGCCTGCGCCATGGCCGATCCATGACCACCGAATGTTTGCTGGCTGGCCCGGTCGGCTTCCACGATGGCGTCGTAGACCGATTTCGCCTTCGCCTCGAGCCAGGAGAGCAGGGTGGGTCCGAAGTTGAAGCTCATCCGGGAGTAGTTGTTGACCATCTCCACGATGCGCTCCTCGCTGTCCAGAATGCGTGAGACGGCGTTTCGGGCGTAGCACTCGGCGGTGACCCGCTCGTTCCAGTCGTGGTAGGGATAAGCCGAGTCCTGGACCTCGATTGCTTCCAGGGAGGGATTCTCCCGCGGCGGCTGGTAAAAGTGCCCGTGGACACAGATGTATCGCATAGCTATTCCGGCGTTCAGTTAGTACTCGTGCAAGTAGACTGCGCAGGACATGGGCGCCAGCGTCAGCGAAATGTTGCCACTCGACTCGAGCGTGTCAGGCAGCACACTTCCCGGTCCGTGCCACCGCTGATCGCTCGAGTCAAGCTGCTTCCTCCATGGCCCTGCCGGGCACGGTACGCTAACCTTCTCCTCCGATTTGCCGAAACTGAAAAACATCAGGCTCCGGGATATGGGGTTCGAGCAGCGCAACGCCAATGACTTCTCGAACCCGTCAACCTCCACTCTTTGCCCGGCCAGGCGAAGACGCTGGCCCCGAAGGCGGATCAGCTCCCGATAGAACGACCAGAGGATTTGATGTAGCCCCTGAGTCTTTTGGGTGTAGTTCAGTTTGGAGCGTAGGAAAGTTGATTCGGCCTGCGGGTCGGGTATCTCCTGTGTCCAGCCGAACGATGCAAACTCCTCCTGGCGGCCGCGGCGGACGGCTTCGATCAAATCCCGATCGGAATGGCTTGTAAAGTACTGAAATGGAGCTTGTTCTCCATATTCCTCGCCCATGAACAGCAGCGGTATGAAAGGCGATAGGAGCGTCACGGCGGCGGCCAGCTTCAGGCGTTCGAAATCCACGATTGTGCTCAGTCGATCGCCGGCCGCGCGGTTTCCGACTTGATCGTGGTTCTGGCTGCACACGACGAACCTTTCTGCGGGAATTCCAAACGGTGAGTTGCCGTGGCGGCGCTGGCGATACTTCGAGTGCTGGCCCGAAAAAAACCATCCCTCCCGAAGCGTCGTCACCAGCGGAGGGATGCCGCCGAAGTCCGCGTAGTAGCCATTCTTCTCGCCGGTCAGCAGTACGTGCACGGAGTGGTGAAAGTCGTCGCTCCACTCCGCGTCCATACCGAATCCGCCTTGTTGAGTGCCGCGGACCACGCGGGCGTCGTTGAGATCACTTTCCGCGATCAGCCACAGCTTCCGATTCCTCTGCTCCGCCAGTGATCGCACCGCCACGGACAGATCCGCCAGAAAGGGAAACGCGCTGGTATCGACGATGCCGTGAATCGCGTCCAGGCGAAGCGCGTCGATGTGGAATTCCCGAAGCCAATAGAGCGCGTTCTCGACGAAGTACCGGCGCACGTCGTCGCTATGCGGTCCGTCGAAGTTGATCGCTGAACCCCAGGGCGTGCGATAACGGTCCGTGAAGTAAGGGGCGTACGCGCCAAGATAATTGCCTTC
>JASHQD010000153.1 GCA_030037755.1 Terriglobia bacterium | reverse complement strand
ACGACGGCTCCTCGGGCAGACCCTCCTCGGGACGCGGCCTGGCGTGCCCGGCGACGAATTGCCCCAAGGCGTCCGGATCGTTTCTCAAGCGCTCGAGCGCCTGACGGTGCAGCGGTGGCGGCGCCGATCCCACTTCCTGGCCGAGGCCGCTAGTCACCGGGAGGATCGCAACCGGCAATGCCAGCACGAGGCAGCGGAATGCCCGTCTCAAACACCGCGCAGCACTTTTGCGCCCGCCCGTGAGAGGCCTGGTAGCAACCGTGCGACGCGTCGGAACTTCCTGGCAACTGTCTCTCATAAAGATCTCCTCTTGAAACTCAAGGCGCTTCAGCGGTGCCAGGAGACCCGAAAGTCTCATGGCAGTTGAGTTCCCGCAACCCGTGGGCTGGGAGCTTATGTCCTGGACCATTTAAACTGGAATTTCCCTTCGACTCCAAAGCGGCCGACAGCATACGTCTTGCCGCCTCCCATTGCAATGTTGACCTTGCGAACTTTAGCGCCCTCGGCAAGCATTAGACGCAGATGTTTCCGCTCTCACGTCAAGACGCTGTCGAGATTGACGCGCGAGCCTTGGGAATCGACTTTGAGGAAGTTGTCTAAAGGGGTGAAAAACGGAAATTGGCTTCCGGCCGTCAGTTATCCGCCGTCAGTTGTCGGTTACGGCTTGTCTGCCGTTGTGACTTGTCGTTGGTTATCCCTTATCCTTGCGCCAAGAACAAAGGACAACTGACAACGGACAACTGACGACCCGCTACATCTTCATCGTCCACTTGATCCCATTCAGCAGCATCTGCTGGAAGCGCGGATCCTGCCAGGTAGCCAGCTCGTGTCCCAGCCCCGTGTAGAACACGCGGCCCTCGCCGAAATTTCGCGTCCAGGCGAGCGGCCATCCATAAAAGCGCCGATGCACACCCTTTGCGTTGAGGTCCACTGAGTTTGGATCCAGGCGCAGCAGCACGTGTGAGTCCTGATACTGAAAATCGGCGATTTGATAAATCTCGTCGGTGATCTGGAACGACGGCGCGAGCGCGCTCACGATGGGATTCGACGCGTCTGCGACGTCGACGGTCACCTTCTGGTGCCAGGGATGGTCGTTGAAATAGCCGCCGATGAGCTGCAGGTATTCCGGCCACATATAAAAAGTGTCCGTGGCGCTGTGGACGCCCACAAATCCGTGTCCGGAGCGGATGAAATCGAGGAACGCTTCCTTCTGCTGCGTGTTCATGGGCAGCTCGCCCGTAGTGTAGAACATCACGGCGTCGTAGTTCTTGAGATTGTCTTCAGTGAAGGCGTTAACGTCTTCGGTCGTGGTCACGTCAAAGGCGCCCGAACTGCGGCCGATCTCAGCCACAATGTCGCGCGACGGAGCGACCGTGTCGTGCTTGAATCCGGCCGAGAGCGTCAGGTACAGCAGATGGCCCTTATGAGGCGTGCCCTGTGCAGCGCGCGGGCGCCGCGGCGCAATCACAACCAGGCCAATCAACATTGCAGCTGCGAAAAGACACCGAGCGATGGTTCTCAAGTACACCTCCGGCAGCTCCTCCGCGATCTGTTATTCGCGCGCAGGCGGAAGTCGGGAAAGGCCGCGGCCCTATCGCGCTCCCGCGCCAGCCGCCACTGCCTGCGTGACCAGAGCCTTCTTAATCTCGCGGCAGAACGCCGGCAGATCGGTCGGCATGCGCGATGTGACCAGATTGCCGTCCACAACGACCTGTTCGTCCACATACTGCCCGCCCGCGCTGATGACGTCGTCCTTGATGGCGCGATAGCAGGTCACGCGGCGGCCGCGCGCGATTCCGGTCGAGACCAGCATCCAGCCGGCGTGGCAGATCGCCCCCACCACTTTGCCGGCGGCATGCATGTCGCGCACGAACCGGACCATGTTCGGATCCTGGCGAAGCGCCTCCGGAGCCCATCCGCCGGGAATCACGACGGCGTCGAAATCGCTCACGTGCGCATCGGCAATCGCCTCGTCCGACACCACGGGATAGCCCTTCTTACTCAGGTAGGTCTGTGCAACCTCGGCGCCCACCGTGACCGTCTCTGCTCCATCCTCGCGAAAACGCAGCAGCGGATACCAGACTTCGAGCTCCTGATACTGGTCCGCCACGAGGATGGCGATCTTGCGTCCTTCCAGGTCCATGCGATCCTCCTTTGGCCCCTCCGTACACCAACCGCCATCTTAACGCCGGAATTGTGAATTCGGGTAGTGTGAGGATTTCGGGTAGTGTCTCAGTTCAGGTGTCGGAAGAATTCGGGCACATGCCCAAGGCACATCGCCTTGTCCAGGAGAGATCAGGGGACCTCGCCGCCCTCGGGACCGTAAAATACGCGCCACATCGCAAAATCCCCGGAAGTGTCTTCGAATTGATGTTCGATTCCCGCAGCCACGAACAACAGGTCGCCTGATTCAAACGCGTCGCGTTTGCCGTCGTGAATGAACACCCCTCGACCGCGAATGACGAAGTAAATCTCGTCCTGTTTGTGCGGCGTCTGCTGGCGCGGGCGCACGGGAAAGGAGAAGGCCACATCCAGGGGACCACGCCGAAAAGCGACGACGGCGTGCTCAGCCCCACGTATCTTCGCCCGGGTCTCGGCAACGCTGAGAGCACGACTACGATCTGACTCGCTCATACTCGCCCTCTGATTCGGCTAATTGTACGTCAACCTGGATTCGTACCCAAGCTGAGGCACCACCGGACTTCAACAGGGGGCAGCCGCCGTGGTGCGCACGGTGCCAAGACATCCGCTATACCTCGCGACAAGAGGAGCGCGCCATTCAGTCAGGGGCAGCCGAGTGCCGGGGGTCACTATGCGGTAATTTTTACGGATTTGCTTCTAACCGATTGGATCTACTCGCCAAATAAATTTTCTCACTTTTCTCACTTTCATCCACTGTCCCATTTTTTGAGAGGACAATGCTGTGTTGGGCTTCCGTGTTCGACTGTTGGCGGAGGAGGCGAGTGTGGATGTCTCAAATCTACTCGAACCCAGCATCTCACGGAAAAAAATGTGCTTATGCGATGGAACCCGCATGTCATTGAAAGGCAAGATGTTAGTCCAAGAGAGAAGGAGAGAAAACGATGTTGCTGGTGCGAAAAGGACCCGGAATCGCGATGGTTGCGGCCAAGCAGCCGACCCTCAAAAAGTCGTGACCGGATCCACCTTCGAGCGCAAGCCATCCGGAAAGGCTGCGCAAGGAGATTGAGGCAGTTCCGGCCGGCCGCAATTCTGTTCAGGAACCTGTAAACGAGGAGATTCTTCGCGGTGGTAGGATGGAAATTTGTTAATTCGACAGATGCAGAAGGAGCTATCGTGCGAAAAACTGCCCGGATTCCTGGTCTGATTGCTGCGATTGCCGTTGTCGCGCTCGGTGGGCTGTGGATCTTGCCGCGAATTCTCGCCGGCGCCCGGAACCACGGCTCCGCACAAGCGGAAAGCGGAACGCGCGAGCGGCGGAATCTCTCCAGCAGCAAATCGCTGCTCCTGCCCGAGCCGGGCGATCCGCAGCGCACCAACAGTCTCCCGCTGACGGCCACGCTGAGCCCCGACGGACGCTATCTCGCGCTGCTGAACAACGGCTTTGGGACGGCGGAGTCGAACCAGGCTGAGTCCATCGCGATTCTCGATCTCAACTCTGGCACGCTGGCAGACTTTCCGGACGCACGTCTCGGCCGCAGAGCTCATCAGACCTACTTTCTTGGGCTGGCCTTCGGCGGCGACGGTCATGAAATCTACGCTTCCATGGCGTCGCTGACAGATGTCGAGGGCACCCGGCCGGGCGACACCGGAAACGGCATCGCGGTTTACAAGTTCGACGACGGGCGGCTCACGCCCGATCGGTTCATCAAGATCCCGCTCCAGGACATGAAGCCCGGGCAGACGACGAAGGTCGCGGTGGGACTGCAGCCGGGCAAAGCGGTGCCGTATCCCGCCGGACTGGCGGTCGTCACGCAGGGAGATCACGAGCGCCTGCTGGTTGCAGATGATCTCTCCGACGACGCGCTGCTGATCGACGCGGCGAGCGGCGAAGTCGTGCATCGTTTCGATCTGGGCACGAGCAACGAAGTGGTGCCGTCGTCGTACCCGTACACGGTGGTGGCCTCGCGCGACGGCAAGCGAGCCTGGGTGAGCCTGTGGAACGCCTCGGAAGTGGATGAGCTCGATCTCGAAAACGGAACCGTACACCGCAAACTTCCGCTCGACCAGCCGCGCGAGACCACCGGGCCCGGATCGCATCCCACGGCATTACTGCTGAGCAAGGACGAGTCGCGCTTGTACGTCGCCTTGGCCAACGCGGACCGGGTGGCCGTGGTCAACACGGCAACCGGCGAAACGCTCGCATGGCTGGGCACGGAGCTGCCCGGAGAGCGATACGGCGGAACCTTTCCCAATGCGCTGGCGCTTAATGCCGCAGGCGACAGGCTCTACGTGGCGGACGCGTCTGCGGATGCCGTGGCTGTTTTTGACGTGACTCGCTTTGCACCCGTCAGCGGGAATATTTCGGCGCGCGCCCTGGGCTTCATCCCCACCGAGTGGTACCCGACGGCACTGGCCGTCGCGGGAGATCACCTGCTGGTCGCGACCGGCAAGGGCGAGGGCACGGGACCGAACGGTACTCTGTCGCCGGCTGGTCCCGGCCAGACGCGGCCGAATTTCCCTTACATCGCCACCCTGATTCACGGCTCGATAGCGAGTATTAATCTGCCCAAGGCCGAAGCCGGATTGCCTGCACTTACCCTGGAGGCGACGGGCAACAACGGCATGCTGGCCCGCGCGCGCTCGATGCGCTTCGCAGGAGGTCACGATCCGATTCAGCACGCGATCTACATCATCAAGGAGAATCGCAGCTACGACCAGGTGTTCGGCGACATCAAGGAGGCGAACGGCGACCCGCAGCTCGTGATGTACGGCGAAGACATCACGCCCAATCAGCATGAGCTGGCGCGGCAGTTCGGCGTGCTCGACAATTTCTATGTCAGCGGCGAGGTCTCGGGCAACGGCCACGTTTGGTCCACGGCGGCGATCACCAGCGATTACACGGAGAAGACCTGGGAGATCAACTATCGCGGCAACGAGCGCCTGTACGATTACGAGGGCGAAGTCTCGAGGGGTTTTCCGCTCGAACAGGGAATCCCGGACGTGGACGAGCCGGCCACGGGATACATCTGGGGCGACGTCGCTCGAGCCGGGCTCACCTACCGGCATTATGGCGAATTTGTAGTAACGCAGTGGTGCAACGAGGACGTTGTTCAGCAATCGCCGACTGCCGGAACGCCGCCGGCCCCAGGAATGTCATGTCCAAGGACCTTCATTCACCCGGGCGAGCCGCTGCCCGACAATGTAGGCCAGCCACATGGCTCGCCGAGCCCGTGGCCCTGGCCCATTCCGATCATCGCGCGCGACGTGCCCACCAAGCCCGAGCTTCTAGGACACTTCGACCCTCGGGCCGCGGACTTTGAACTTTCGTATCCCGACCAGTTCCGCGTGGACGAGTTCCTCAACGAGTTTCAGGGATTCGTAGAGGCGCGCCGGCAGGGGCGCAAGTCGCAGGAACTGCCGCAATTCGTCCTGCTGCGCCTGCCCAACAATCACACCGCCGGCACCCGCCCGGGCATGCCGAAGCCGGAAGCGTCCGTAGCCGATAACGACCTGGCCGTAGGCCGACTTATCGAGGCTATATCGCGCAGCCCCTACTGGGACGACACGGCGATCTTCATCCTGGAGGACGATGCCCAGGACGGGCCCGATCATGTGGACGCGCACCGCAGCCCGGCGCTGGTGATCAGCAAGTACGCGCCGCGAGCGGCGAGCGGGCCTCTCGTGGATCACAACTTCTACACCACCGTGAACATGATCCGCACCATGGAAGTCCTGCTGGGTTTGCCCCCGATGAACAATAACGACGCCTGGGCCGCGCCCATGGTCGAACTGTTCTCCGGGCCCGGCGAGCAGCCGCCGTTCACTGCGGACGACAACAATCTCAAGAACGGGCTGCTGTATCAGGTGAATCCGGCGAACGGTCCGGGAGCCAAAATGTCGAAGAAGATGGACTTTTCTCACGCCGACGCTGCCGACAATGTCGCCTTGAACCGGATTCTCTGGCGGGAACGCAAGGGTAATATTCCCATGCCGGCGCCGAAGCACACGGTCTTTCCCGCAGGCGACAGCGACGGCGCTGGAGAATGAGGACGGTGGCCAGGATCAGGTTCAGGTCGGTAGATGAATACCTCGGCGCTCAGCCTCAAGCCGTGAGGTGTGCGCTCGAGCAGGTGCGGAGTGCCATCCGCCGGGCCTTGCCTGGGAGCGAGGAAGTGATCTCGTACAACATCCCCGCCTACAAACTGCAGGGTGAGCGCGTGCTCTTTTTCGCCGGCTTCAAACGGCATTACTCGATTTACCCCGCCAAGAAGCGCCTGATCGAGGTGTTTAAGGGCGAGCCTGGACCCCATGAGTTCAAAGGCAGCACAATCCGCTTCCCGCTCTCTGAGCCGGTCCCGGTAAAGTTGATCGAGAGAATCGCGAAGTTCCGCGCGGGAGAAGTCGCGGAGAGTGTGAAAACAGGTACGCCGGGGAAGAGCGGGCCGCGCGGCCGGAGTGGGTGAGATGGGAAAAAGCCGCGCAATCCAGCCTTTTTCCACGCTGGGCGGAACGATGGTTCTAAGGAGCCTGGCGTTCAAAAAACGCCGCTCGTGCCACCTGGTCTTTGGCCAGTTTTGGCTTCGTTTTGGCCAAGCGAAGCTGAGTGGCTCCGGTTTGCGCTCTGCGGTTGCAGAACGTCGAGTCGCAGGGAAATCGGCTGGGTCGGCGACACCGAGGGCACGTCGAACGGCGGGTCAGGGAACGCCCGCACGCGGTCAGAAATCGGTCAGATCCCTGGGAGGCAGGGCGACGCGCAGCGCGTTCAGGACCGCGACCAGATCGATAATCTCTTGCGCGACGGCGCCCGCGATCGGAGGCAGATAGCCGAACCCGGCGGCGATCATGCCGATCACGCTGAGCGCCATCCCGCCCACGGCGCTTTCGAGCGCGACTCCGCGCATGCGACGGCCGATATGAATGAGTTCATCCACCTTGCGCAGGGAGGTTTCGAGGATTACCGCCCCCGCGGCCTCGGAAGTGATATCGCTGTGTGCGCCGAATGCCACGCCGACCGTCGCCGCCAGCAATCCGGGCGCGTCGTTGATGCCGTCGCCGACGAAGAGCGTCCGGGCTCGGCGGGTCTCTCCCGTTACAATCGCGAGTTTTTCCTCCGGGCTCTTCTCAGCATGGACTTCCTCAATGCCGAAGCTTTCGGCGAGGTAACGGACCTCGGACTCGCGGTCGCCCGAGAGCAGGATGACTTTGCTGACCTGGTGCCGCGGGCGCAAGTGGCGCAGAAACGAGTGCGTGTCGTGGCGCGGCGTGTCGCGAAACTGGAAAGCCGCCGCCAACCGGTCATCGATCAAGACAAGACATTCGAGGCCGGCCGCGGCCGGCGGCAGTGCGGCCAGCCTGCCCGCGAGCGCCTTGCGCCCGGTGATCCGAACGCGCCGGCCGCCCACGATTCCAGAAAGACCTTCGCCGGGCTTCTCGCTGACGTGGCTGACCGATTCGAGTGGGATCATCGCCTCATTCGCGGCCGCTGTGATAGCGCCCGCCAGCGGGTGCTTCGAATACACTTCGAGGCTCGCGGCCTTTTGCAGCGCCTCGTTGCGATCGAAGTCCGGAGCGCAGGCAATTCCGGTCAGCGCCGGCCGCCCGTAGGTCAGCGTGCCGGTCTTGTCGAAAATCAGGGTGCGGCAAGTATCCACCTGCTCGAGCACGCCCGCGTTCTTGATGATGATCGACCGGCGGGCGGCCAGCGAGATCGCTCCGATAACAGCGACCGGAATCGCGATCAACAGCGGGCAGGGAGTCGCGACCACCATCACGGCGAGAAAGCGGTGCGATTCGCCGCTAGCGGCCCAGCTCACTCCGGCCAGTCCGACGGCCAGCGGGGTATACCAGGCGCCGAGCCTATCGCCGAGGCGCCGCAGCCGGGGCCGGTTTTGCTCGGAGGCATGCATCACGCGCATGATCTTGGCATAACGCGAATCGACAGCGAGCTTCTCCGCAACGATAACGAGGGCAGTGTCGCCATTGATGGCGCCGGAGAGCACCTGTGTGCCCGGCGCCTTGGAGATCGTGAACGGCTCGCCGGTCAGGTAGGCTTCGTCCATGGCGCCATGACCCTCGATCACCGACCCGTCCACCGGGCAGATCTCATGGGGGCGGACGACGAGCGTGTCCCCCGGCATCACCTCGTCAAGCTGGACCTCGCGGATTTGCCCTCCGCGTCTCCGATGCCCGGTCTGCGGCATTCGCTGCGCCAGGGCTTCGAGGACGGAGGAAGCGCGCCGGGTCGCAAAGTGCTCGAGAGCTGTGCCGCCGGAAAGCATCAGGACAACGATCGACCCTACGAGATATTCCCCAAGCACCACCGAAGTCACAATCGATGCCCCGGCCAGCAGGTCCGAGCCAAACTCGAGATGGATCATCTTGCGGGCAAGGTCGGCGACCAGAGGCACTCCGCCCAGCGCCAGCGTCGAATAAAGTGGAACCATCGAGACGGGAGCTGAAAAATGGAGGAGATATCGAAGGACCAGATGCGTGAGAATTCCAAGTGCGGCCAGAAGTGATATGCAGGTCTCTTTCGAAGCAAACGGCGGGCTGATGCGACGCGGGATCGACTTTGAATTCTCAGTCCGCGGCAGCTCCGCTTCGCTACGGGACGACGGACAATCCGGCGCGACGATCTCCATTCGCTCACTGTAGTCCCGGTTTGGAGATGGCGCATGTGACGTCGCGCACAGATGAATGTCCGGCCATTTTCGAAATCTTCTCAGTGAGTGGGTGGCGGGTCCACGTCGTGCGTGAACCGGAGGAGGTTTTTCAAGCATCAAAAGCACCGTGAGGCGAAATGGGCGGGTCTATAGCGAAGGGTAAGAGTCACCGAACGGCGGTGCCGATCACTACGGGTGCGGCGCTGGGCGAGATGGCGCGTGAAGTCCGCGAGTCCGTGGGGCGGCGCGCGTATGAATTCTACGCGGCTCGAGGCTATCAGGACGGCCAGGACCTTGAGGACTGGCTGCGCGCCGAAACGGAATTGACTGGCATCGAGCCACAAATCAGCGATTCCGAGGGCCAGATCACGATTCGAGTGCCTCTCGGCGATCTGACCGGTACTGATCTTCAGGTCGGAGCTGGCCGCAACCACGTTGTGATCACCGCTCGAGCGGCATCGGGTGGCGAGCCAAATCAGGCCGTCCGTGCCGGATCCATCCGCGCTGCAAGTTCGATCAACCTGCCCGCTGACATTGATCCTGCGCGTGGCGAAGCAAGCACCGATGGGCAGACGTTGATAATCGTGCTGCCGAAGCCCGCCGGGGGCTCAAGGGTCGATGCCGCATCGTAGTTCCCCGCGGGCGTACTAGGCGAGACTGATCCGCCGCTGGACCACGCGACAAGATCACGAACCATCCTGCGAACTTTCCAATCAGCGCGAGGGTAGCGCACCAAGCGCGCTCGAGCAGCAAAGCAATCAGAAATCGACGCAAGGGATTGGTGTCCTTTCGAGAATCAGGTGGCAGCTCAGTCCTTCACATTCCAAGCAGGCTATGTGGCTTCTCAATAGAGAAGCGTGACGCACCCGCCAGCACTTGTCAAGTGAGAACCGCTCCCTTTAGAGCCTCCCCACCTCGATTGCTCGTTATCTGCAATCGAGCTGCGACATTCTTTTGACAAGCGATTGACCGCACTTTTACCTGGGCCACTCCAATTCGGACATCTCACAGGTGAGGCATAGCTTGCCTAAAGGAGATTTGCAATGAGTCTACGAACTATGAAGTATTCCCTGCTGACGATGTTTCTCAGCCTGATGGTCGGCGTCCCAGT
>JASHQD010000152.1 GCA_030037755.1 Terriglobia bacterium | reverse complement strand
ACTCTTCGAGCATCGTGAAAGTGGCATGTTCCTTGTCCATACTTGTTCCTCCCCTGGCGCGCGGCGCCGGAACGAATCCGGGAGCCGCGGCCGGCCACACGCTCTGGCCAATTCCAATATGAACCCGGGGCTAATGCGAGAAGTGAGGGCCGTCACAGGTGAAGGTGATGCTGTAACCGAGGTTGGGAGTCGGCAGTTCGCAGCCGGCACTCGGCATTCGGCCAACACGCAGGGGCAACCGACCGTCGTGGCTGCCTGTCAACTGTCGACTGTTAGCTGTCGGCTACTCCAGGCTCCTTCATCGCCCAGTGCATTCCGATGCCGCCGAGGATATAGGCGCGCGCTTCGACCTGCCCGTAACCCATGCGCTTCAGCAACGCGGAGAAATCGTCGATCGAAACAAAGCTGCGCAGAGAATCGGGGATGTAGGTGTAGACGCGTGGACGACCGTGAAGCAGCAGGCCCCAGAGGCCGCCCTGCATGTAGAGGTAAGCGAGATAAAGCTGGCGCAGGAAACGATTCGCCGGCAGAAAGAAATCGAGAGTCACCATCAGGCCGCCGGGCCGCGTCACGCGTCCGATCTCCTGGAGGGCCGCCTCGAGATCGGGAAAGTTTCGCAGGCCGTAGCCGATGAAAACGCAATGGAACGCCCCGTCCGCAAACGGGAGGCGCAGAGCGTCGGCGCAGAGGGCGGCGCTCACGCCACGCTGGCGCGCGAGACGCACCATCTTCTCGGTCAAATCGACCGCTACGGGCGTCGCGCCCGGCAAGCGCTCACGCACGAGCCGGGAGAAATCACCTGTGCCCGAGGCCAGGTCCAAGACGACCGCGTGCGGCGGGAGAGCGGCATTCTCGATCAGGCGCTCGACGCCACGGCGCTTCCAGCGCCGGTCCATGCCGTAAGAGAAGAGCCGGGTAACGAAGTCGTACCGCGGCGCGATGGTGGTGAACATCGCGCGCATCAGGCGGGAGTTCTGGCGCTCCTCGGGTGGTTTCATAGACGGCGCGATTGTAGCAGGGGTCAGGGGCTAGGGGCTAGGGGTCAGGGATTCGTGGCTCAAGATTCAAGAGTTACGTCAACGAAACGCGTAGGACACGTCGGGAGGCCATCCGTGCGCATCCCCAAAAGCGACAACCGAAAACCAGCTACCGGCAACCGATCATGGACGTTCCGGGTCGTACTCCTCCGGGACGTCGTCTTCGAGGACTTCGTGCGTCCTGACGGGACCCTCGTCGGCGTCGGGAGCGTCTTCGACGCCGTTGATGATGGAGGCCTCGAGTGACTGTCCCTCTTCGAGCAACTCGTCAACACTTTCGGAGTCCGCGTCGGCGATCGCAGAGAGGCCCTGAAGATCGCCGGACTGTCCCGCCGTCTTCGGACCTTTCCCGTCGCGTTCCGTTTCAGGCTCAAATCCCTCTTGCCGCCCGGCTACGTCGCCATCGATCTGGTTCTCGCTATGTAAGCGCCTCTTGCTCATGCTTTGAATATAGCACCGGGTGGAGGGCCGCGGGTTCCGGTAGTTCATGTATTTTGACTGATGCCACCCTGGTAATCACCGTAGGCGATAACGCTGCGCGCCACGCCGTGCGGCTGCATACCGGCCACCCGCCCTCAGCAACCGTGCGATACTGGGCCTTCGCGAGTCTCCACATCCGGCAGAGGTCGAGTTACATCGAGGTCAATCGATTGCCTGAGCCGCTCACGACCGCCGACGCCCACTCCGCCCGGCCGCATCTGCGTCCGGTGCTCGGGCTCGGCGACCTCATCTTCTACGGTATTGTGATCATCCAGCCGGTGGCGGCGGTGACGCTTTACGGGATCGCCGAGCAACTCTCCGGCGGGCACGTCGCAGACACGTTGATCGTCAGCATGGTGCCGGCGCTCCTGACGGCGGTCAGTTACGGCCGCCTCGCGGCCCTCTATCCGGCGGCGGGTTCCGCCTATACCTATGCCGCGCGCGCCATCAATCCTTTCGCGGGATTTCTCGCCGGGTGGGCCATGCTGCTCGGCTACATCTTCATGCCGTTGATCAATGTGATCTACGGCGCCGTAACCCTGCGCCGCGAGTTTCCCGCTCTGCCCTACTGGCTGGGTGCGCTTGGGTTCGCGCTGCTGATCACGGTGCTGAACCTGTGCGGGATCCGCTGGACCGCGCGCGCGAACGAACTGATGCTGGCCGGCATGTGCGCCGTAATCGCCATCTTCGCCGTGCTGGCCCTGCGCTATCTGTTTCATACCCAGGGATGGGGTGGCGTGTTCTCGACAGCGCCCTTCTGGAATCCGCACACGTTCAACCTGAGCGCCTTCGCCACCACGACGTCGTTCGCGGCCCTCACCTACATCGGGTTTGACAGCGTCACCACGCTGGCAGAGGATGTCCATAATCCGCGGCGCAACGTATTGCTGGCGGTGGTGCTGGTGGTGATCATTACGGCGCTGCTGAGTGGTGCGCAGGTCTATCTCGCACATCAGGTGTGGCCGCAGTACGGCACGTTCCCCAACGCCGAGACTGCGTTCATGGACGTCTACGGACGCGTGGGCGGCGCCCCGCTGTTTCACGCCATGGCGGTGGTGCTGATCGTCGCTTGCTTCGGCTCGGCGCTGAGCGGCCAGGTGGCG
>JASHQD010000151.1 GCA_030037755.1 Terriglobia bacterium | reverse complement strand
GTGGCCAGCCAGAGATATCCGTCGGGAGTTTGGCTGATTCCGACGACGATATTCTGCGGGAGACCGTTGTCCGCGGTCCATGCGTCTAACCGGTACTGCGCTTTGGCCGCGGAAACGACCTGGAGCGCCGTCAGTAAGCACGCCGTGCGCAGGATTCCTGAGCGCGTCCTAGTCGTCGCCATACTCACCAACCGATTGGGGGCTGCTTAGAGTCTAACGCATCCTCACTTGACGAAATGAGAGCCGCGGGTCGTTTCCCGCGCGCCAACCTCCGCAATGAGTTCGTGCCATTCAAAAGCTGATGGGTCACAACTCGATCGTTACGGCGGAGCGCTACGCCGATTTGACTGGGGATAGTTCTCGCCAGCGCGTTGCAGAAGATCGAGGCTCAACTACAAATTGGTTACCAAGCAGGCCGAAATCGAGCGTAATCGACGTATCGCCGCCACCTGTAAGTTCAACAGACGAGTGGTGCGGAGGGCGGGAATCGAACCCGCACTTCCCTTGCGGGAAAAGGGATTTTAAGTCCCTTGCGTCTACCAGTTCCGCCACCCCCGCAGATTGCAGCATTTGAACCTTGACTCGGGACATCGTCGAGCGAGCGCTGGACTGGACAAGGCGAGTGTACCACGCGCCGCCATGATCGACGCTTGTGGCGCCGGTTGCGGTGTACACTAGCGATTCGAGCGCAAGGCACTGGTGATGGATTCCCACACTGGGGCTCAAGCCCCCGCAAGTAAGGTCGCCGTTCCCGGCAAATCCGCTCCTCCGCGCAGAGGATCTTATGGCCTCGACGCTCCCAGGCTGCTGCCGATCTTCGCCCTCCTGGTTCTGGCCGATCTCGCCGACGGGATTTTCTCGTGGTCCGCCGGGCCATTCATCGCCGCGGCCGTGATCCTCGGTTGCGGCTGTCTCGGCCTTTACGCCTCACGGCGCGGCAAGTTCGTGGTCTGGGCGCGACTGCTCGATCGTCTCGCGCTCCGAGGAAACGAGCGAATTCTCGACATCGGATGCGGACGCGGCGCGGTGCTGCTGATGGCAGCGCAGCGGCTCACCAGCGGCCGCGCGGTCGGAGTCGATCTCTGGAAGAGAGCCGACCAGTCCGGCAACGCCGCCGAGGCCACTCGGCGCAACGCCGCCGCTGAGGGAGTCTCCAACAGCGTCGATCTGGTGACCGCCGACATGACCGCGCTGCCCCTTGCGAGCGGCAGCTTCGACGTGGTTCTCTCCAGCCTGGCGATTCACAACGTCCCACGTGCTGCGCGCGATCGTGCGATTGAGGAAGCCGTGCGCGTGCTCGCTCCCGGCGGTCGCTTGATGATCGCCGATCTTTGGGCGGTGGGACAATACCAGTCGAAGCTGAAGGCGCTGGGCCTTGCGGACGTCAAGCGCCGGCAGTTGGGATGGCGCATGTGGTGGAGCGGTCCGTGGCTGGCCACGTATGTGGTCAGCGCCTGCAAAGCGCAACCCGGCGGAGACAGCACACTGTCGCTCTAACTCTGGCTGACTCGCGGGTCTGTGCCGGTACCCTGGTCGGGCTGGGCAGTCCCGGCGAGCAGTTCTTCGTCGATCCGCTTGATGATCTCGTCGCGCACGCGCCGGAAGACCGCCAGGCGTTCTTCGCGCGTTCCCTGCGCTGCTGCTGGATCGTCAAAGCCCCAGTGGAGAAACTTGAAAGTGTGGGGAAAGATCGGGCACTTTTCCCGGGCATTCTGGCACACGGTCACCACGTAAGGGAAGTTCTCACCCAGAAAAACAGACACGTCCTTGGATTTCTGCTGCGAGATGTCGATCCCGATTTCAGCCATCGCATCCACCGCCAGCGGGTTCAGGCCCTTGGGCTCGATGCCGGCGCTGTGAGCTTCGAATTTGTCGCCCGCCACCTGCCGGAGATAACCTTCGGCCATCTGGCTGCGCGCCGAGTTTCCGGTGCAGAGAAACAGAACCTTCGGTTTCGATAGTGGCATGGCGTGGTCTCCTTCGACGTTCATGTTCTTTTGCGCGACCGCCTCACCTCGGATCCTCTTCCTGGTGTGGGATCAGCACGGCGGACGCGTTTCGGGGAAGTGACGGGATGAGCCATCGGAACAGCGCGGTGGCCGCCGCCGCGCCTCCCAGTTGGGCGCCGATGAAAACCGGAACATCGGCGGGACGAATTCCGGCAAAAGTGTTGGTGGCCGCCCTGCCCAGCGTGACCGCAGGGTTGGCAAATGACGTTGAAGCGGTGAACCAAAAAGCAGCGGTGATGTACGCGCCGACGGCAAACGGCACGGCGCTCGCTCGCAAGCGCGCGCACCCCCAGATGACGGCGAGCAGCCCGAATGTGGCCACGAACTCGCTAAAAACGCCGGCAGCCCCGCCCCGACTGTGTCTCGACGCGGAAAACAGCGGCTCGCCAAACATCAGGTGCGCGGAACCGACCCCGGCAAATGCGCCCACAACCTGAGCGGTCATATAGCCGGGGACTTCGGCCCAGGGAAGCCCACCTTGCGACGCATCGGCGAGCGTCACCGCCGGATTGAAGTGAGCGCCGGAGATCGGGCCAAACGTCAGGATCAGGGCCACGAGCGCCGCGCCGGTCGCAAGCGTGTTGGCCAGAAGGGCGATCGCCGTGTTTCCCGCCGCCAGACGCTCCGCCATAATGCCGGACCCGACGATGGCTGCGAGCAGCAAAGCAGTGCCCACGCCTTCAGACACGACTCTCCGCGAATAGCTCATTGTTGAGCCGCCTGCTCCTCGCCGCGCGAGTCCGGGCCGGAGAGGAACAACGCGGGTTTCCGGGCGCGAATAAACGCGCTCATGAACTTGCCGTCCACGAGCGGCGCGGTGGCCTCAAGGTCGATTCCCTCGCCGGCGAGGAATTGCCGTGCATCTTCAACCTTATAAATGCGTGTGGGCTCGATATCGATGGCCTCGAAGCCCGCGGACACCAGTTTCGCGTGGTATTCCGACTCCTCCAGCGCGCCCGCGACGCAACCGATCCACAATTCGACGCTCCGCCGGATTTCACCCGGCACTTCGCCGCGGACAACGACATCGGAGACGGCGAACCGCCCGCCCGGTTTGAGCACGCGGAACGCCTCGCGCAGCACGCGATCCTTGTCCGCGGAGAGATTGATGACGCAATTCGAGATGATCACGTCCACCGAATTCTCAGGCAGCGGGATGTTTTCGATTTCGCCCTTCAGGAACTCGACATTCTCGATGCCGGCCTTGCGCTGATTCTCGCGCGCGAGGGCCAGCATCTCGTCGGTCATATCGAGACCGTAGGCCTTACCCGCCGGCCCCACGCGTTTGGCCGAGAGCAACACGTCGATACCGCCCCCCGATCCGAGATCGAGCACGGTCTCGCCGGGATTGAGTTTCGCCAGCGCCGTTGGATTTCCGCAGCCGAGCGATGCCCGCACCGCCTGCTCGGGAACCTGGCTGGTTTCGGTGGCGTCGTAGAGGTTCGAGGTGATCGGGTCGGCACAGCACGCCGTCGCTGCAGCAGGTCCGCAACAGGAACTGCGCCCGGTCGCCGCCTGCAACGCAGCCTGGCCGTATTTCTCTTTCACCACTGCCTTGATGTTGTCGTCGCTCATTGCTCTCTCTCTTTCCGTGTCTCAAGAACATCGTCATTCCCGCGAAAGCGGGAATCCATTAGCAAGATCCTTAAACACGGCGTCCCACAAGTGGATTCCCGCTTTCGCGGGAATGACGATGTCTCGAGTGACACCACTATCCTGCGCTGCCGCAATCCCAAACCGCTTATCTTCTCTGGCACGAGATGCGTGTTGCTTGTCTCTCGCCACTCGCCACTTCCTGTCACCTGCCACTTCGCCCAGTTTTGGCTCCCGACACCGGCCCGATCGATACCAACTGGCCGGGTTCGATCGCCTTGTTGCGCGTACAACACTCGTCGTAGAGAAATCCGATGATCTCCTGCAATGCGTCCGTGTTGGCCGTGTACCAGAGAAATGTTCCTTCGCGCCGCACCCGCACCAGGTCCTCGTTCTTGAGCTTGTCGAGATGATGCGAGAGCGTGGAGGCGGGAATCCCCAGCTCATCCTGAATGTCACCGGCG